>JALZAJ010000504.1 GCA_030948465.1 Bacteroidota bacterium | reverse complement strand
ATTGGCACTTTTAAATATGCTGGTAACAGGAGCATTAATTTTATTAAAACAAAATCACTGGCATTTCTAAAACATAATAATATTTTTGCGGCACTATGATTTTATCAAGGGAAAATATTAAGCAGGTTGTTCAGGAATATTTTAAAGATAAGCCTGTGAATAAAGTCTATTTATTTGGAAGCTACGCAAGAGGCGATGCCGATGAACGTAGCGATGTCGATTTGCTGGTAGAGTTAGACTATTCAAAAAAAATAAGTTGGGGATATTATTTGTGGCAAAATGAAATTTCTGACATAATTAAGTGGCCCGTACATCTCGCGTCGCAGGAAGAATTGCATGATTTCATTAATTCTTTTGTTTCGAAAGAAAAAGAATTGCTTTATGAGAAATGAAAAGCAAAACGATCATTTAAGGTTGATAGATATCTACGAAAGAATAAGAATTATAACATCAAAGATGAAAGAAATAGATTATGATATTTATTTTGAAGACAGATTTATAAAATTAGCATTTGAGAGATTGATAGAAATTATTGGAGAGGCTGTTGCGAAATTAAGTGAAGGCTTTAAAGAAAAATATTCATTTATAGAATGGAATAAAATTGCTGGTATGAGAAAATCGGCTAATTCACGAATATCATAAAGTAAACTATAATATACTTTGGGAAGTTTTAAATGAAGAAATGCCAGGACTGGAAAATAAAATAGAGAAAATTCTGGAAGAAGAGAAAATAGATATAGATTCAATTTATTCTGAAAAATGGAATTTTAAGGGTGATGTAATTGAAGAAAAACTCCGGGTTTTTTTTAAAGACAAACCAGTAACAGAAATATATCAATACGAAACTCCAGATTCTGAAATAGAAGATTTGAATTTATATATTAAATTGGAAGAAGACACAAAGGCAGGATGGGAGGTGTATGGGTTGGATGGAGCTGCTTACAAAAACTTTGCAGCGTAAGGTTATCATAATTACTGAAGGTGTCTTTTCAAATAACCATTTTAAAAAGGAATGGCTTGAAAATAAAAAATTGATATATAAGAAATACAATTAGGAAAAAATAAATGCAAGCATTAACAAATAGAGTGAAACCGGTTTCAAGAAAACCAATGACGATATGGGAGCGCATGTATTTGCCTGCTATTTTTAAGGGTATGCTCATCACCTTTAGTCATATTTTTAAAAAGAAACCTACGATAAATTATCCTGAGCAAAAGAGGCCATTCAGCCCCGTATTCAGAGGATTACAAATTCTAAACAGGGATGAGGAAGGCCGTGAAAACTGTACAGCTTGTGGCTTATGTGCGGTCGCATGCCCGGCAGAGGCGATTACCATGGAAGCCGCTGAGCGCAAGCCGGGTGAGGAACATTTATATCGTGAAGAGAAGTACGCGGCGAAGTACGAAATAAATATGTTGCGTTGTATATTTTGCGGGCTCTGTGAAGAAGCTTGTCCTAAGGATGCTGTTTATCTAAGTGAAACTTTTGCTCCGGCAAATTACCAGCGCAAAGGATTTATTTATGGTAAACAGGATCTATTAATTCCTCATCCAAAAGAAAATCCGGAAGCCTTTGCAAAGGCTCGGGGTAACAGGGCTACACAGCCTTTGGGTCATGGTAACGAACATTGAGGAGTAATGAACATAACAATAAGAAATAACAGGCAAGACAAATAAACCACTTAACCATTAAATGCCCATTACACAAATTTTATTCTGGTTCCTGTCTATATTAGCAATCGTCGCCGCCATCGGAGTGATAGCAAGTAAAAATCCTGTATATAGCGTACTATGGCTTATCGTAGTTTTCTTCGCAATCTCCGGTCATTATATTTTAATGAATGCTCAATTTCTGGCTATAGTAAATATCATTGTTTACGCTGGCGCTATCATGGTGCTGTTTCTGTTCGTAATTATGCTTATGAATTTAAATGCAGAGGGAGAGCCGCCAAAAAATATCTACCTGAAAGTGGCAGGTATTATTGCAGGGCTTTGCTTAATGATTGTAATTATTGCCGCACTTTCTAATTCAACATCTAAAAATATTGTTCTGAAAAGTGGAACTGATGTTGGTCTCATCAAAAATCTTGGAATGGCATTATTTAACGAATATGTAATTCCTTTTGAAATCAGCAGTGTCCTGTTTTTAAGTGCCATGATAGGCGCTGTAATCATTGGAAAAAAAGAATCAACACAATCCGTTTAACTATGAAAAAGGCCACCACATTAGTACTATTGATAATTACAGGATTGATCGTGTCAAAGAAATCCTTTGCGCAAATTGATCTGGATAATATTGATCTCAAGGATATCATTGGGAAAGTAATGAAAGTTCAGAAGGGTTTTGCCCCAAAATTTTCTTTGGGTAACACGCCGATTCAAAAAATAAATAAAGTGGCAGAAATCCTGGGACTCAAAAAAAATGAAACCGTAAACAAGCTGTTCAATACATTTAAAACAGGAAGGATTATTTATAAAGCGACAGCTTTTACGGGTGGAGCAATAGCAGTGTATGCAGTCGCAAGAAAAGTAAGTAACTCGGTAAAAAGCGATAACTATTCCGGCGCTTTATACACAGGATTGGGGGCGATTGCCTCAGGATTAATTGTGAAGTTTGCCACCAAGGGCGCTTCTTATAAAGCAGTTGATATTTTTAATGGAATTGCCGCAAAAAAAATAAGGGATATTTTTTCAATAGCTCCGGCATCAAACACAGCAGGTATCGGATTATATGTAAAATTGTAAGAAATGGAAATTGAAGGATACATAATTTTGTCTGTTGCATTGTTCTGCATCGGCATTATAGGCGCACTTACCAGGCGCAACTCTATTATCGTTTTTATGTGTATCGAGCTAATGCTTAATTCTGTGAATTTATTGTTGGTAGCTTTTTCAAAAATGCACATGGCCGGTGTAGGAATTACAGATCCATCTGTGGCAATCAACGCACAGCTTTTCGTTTTCTTTATAATGATTGTGGCCGCGGCAGAAGTGAGTGTTGGATTAGCAATTATTGTGATGATGTATCGTAATACGCATTCTATTGACATTAATTTTTTGAACAGGCTTAAAAACTGACATACACAAGGTAGAATTAAATAGTAATTGTCTTATAATCATCTTGCGGTTTTAATTATGGAAAATATATTTAACCTGGTTTATTGGATACCATTACTTCCTTTTATTGGATTTTTAATAAATGGTCTTGGTCGAAAAGCAATATCAAAAAATGTAATAGGCTTTATAGGGGCCGGTGTTATTTTTATTTCATTCTGCCTGAGTGTTCTTGTTTTTATAAGTGCGTCCAAAGAAGGATTTACTGTACAGAATATCAATTATTTTCCTTTTATAAGTCTCGATAAAATCCATATACTATTTGAATTCCAGGTTGATCAGCTTACATCTCTTTTTCTGCTAATCATTACCGGGGTTGGTTTTTTAATTCATGTGTATTCTATCTCTTACATGAAAGAAGAAACCCAATCAGGGTTTGGAAGGTATTTTTCTTACCTCAATCTTTTTGTCTTTTCAATGTTATTGCTGGTGCTTGGAGGTAATTACGTCGTTATGTTTATTGGCTGGGAAGGAGTTGGCCTTTGTTCTTATTTATTGATTGGTTTTTGGTTTAAAAATAATGACTATAATAACGCTGCTAAGAAAGCATTTATCATGAATCGCATTGGAGATGTCGGTTTCCTGTTAGGGATATTTTGGTTGCTTTCTTCATTTGGAACGGTATCATATCATGATCTTTATAATTCTCAGAATGGAATTATTACCTCAATTTCTGAAAGTAATTCTCATGTTTTAGTTGGAATAAGTTTGTTGTTTTTTGTAGGCGCCACAGGTAAAAGCGCGCAAATACCTCTTTACACATGGCTCCCCGATGCCATGGCTGGTCCTACGCCGGTTTCAGCATTGATACACGCGGCAACCATGGTTACCGCTGGAATTTATATGATTGCCAGGAGTAATATTATGTATTCTTTAGCGCCCACAACCATGTCTGTGGTTGCGATCATCGGACTCGCTACCGCAATACTGGCGGCGGTAATAGCTTTAAAACAAAATGACATTAAAAAAGTGCTGGCCTATTCAACCGTCAGTCAATTGGGGTATATGTTTTTAGGATTGGGAGTAGGTGCGTACACCGGAGCAGTATTTCACGTAATGACCCACGCCTTTTTTAAAGCACTTCTTTTTCTGGGCGCCGGTTCTGTTATCCATGCTATGGGCGGTGAGCAGGATATTACTAAAATGGGAGGATTATCGAAAAAGATGCGAATAACTTACATCACATTTTTTATTGCGTGTCTTGCCATTGCAGGCATTCCGCCATTCGCAGGTTTCTTTTCCAAAGATGAAATATTAGCAGCCGCTTACGCGAATAATCCTATACTATATATTATAGGATTGGGCGGCGCATTGCTCACAGCATTTTATATGTTTCGCTTGCTTGCTCTTACATTCGCAGGAAAATTCAGGGGCACAGACGAACAACTACATCATGTACATGAAAGTCCGGCCACCATCACTATTCCATTAATTATTCTCGCAATACTTTCAGCAATTGGGGGACTGGTCGGCATACCGGAGATTTTTATGAAGAATGGACATAAATTAGGAGAGTTCTTATCGCCTGTTTTTGAACATTCCACCAGATTACTTACGGCACATCATGTGCCGGGGCAAACAGAGATTATTCTATTGGGCGTATCTGTTATTTTAATTGTGATTGTCTGCATTTGGGCATGGAATAAATACAAAAATTATTCTTCTGAATTGAAAGAAGAAAGTGGTTTCACAAAAGCAATTCAACAAAAATTCTATGTAGATGAATTGTATGATGCTATTGTAGTTCGGCCCCTTAAGTCCGTATCAAGAGTATTAAGTACCGTGATTGATAAATCGGGGATTGATGGTATTGTAAATGGTGTGGGTAGAAGCATAAATTATAGCAGCCGGCAAATAAGATTATTGCAAAGCGGACAGGTGGGCACTTATATTTTTCTTATGGTTATTGGAATATTGGTGTTATTTATTATTCAAATGTTTACAAAATAAAATTGATGCTGGGTACCTATTACACTTTTCCTGAATTGTTGCTTTGGATACCCTTGGTTACTGGCGTAATAACATTTTTTATTAGGAAAACTTCTTCGGTAAAAGCCTTTGCATTATTCTCATCATTGGCGACGCTCACCGTGTCCATCATAAGTTTATTTTATAGTGATGTAGCAAGCCATCCTGAATATTTTAATTACAATAATGTAAGTTATATATGGTTGCCTTATCTTGGTTCCACTTTTTATGTAGGACTTGACGGAATGGGTTATGTGCTTACATTCTTAACTGCGTTTACGCTTCCAATTATATTTGCCGCTACTTACAAAAGCGAGTTTAAAAATTCGAGTGCGTTTTATGGATTAATGCTTCTATCTCAGGCTGGCCTTATGGGTGTGTTTGTAGCAATGGATGCCCTGGTATTTTATTTTTTTTGGGAGCTCGCACTCATCCCTGTCTATTTTCTTTGCAGCAAATGGGGAGGAGAACGAAGAATACAGGCAACCTTTAAATTTTTTATTTACACCTTTGCAGGCTCATTACTCATGCTTGTTGGTATTATTTATTTATACCTCCATACTTCGTCCCTGTCTCCTCTTTCAGAACACTCCTTTTCTTTAAATGCATTTTATAACAGCGCCCTTTCACCCAACAGGCAATCGGGATTATTTTGTTTATTTTTTATTGCATTTGCTATTAAAATGCCCATCTTCCCTTTTCATACATGGCAGCCCGATACCTATGAGCAAGCCCCCTATCCCACTGT
>JALZAJ010000432.1 GCA_030948465.1 Bacteroidota bacterium | reverse complement strand
TATTTGACCTTGCATATCGCTTTGTAACAGAAACCAGCGAAAACATTTTTCTTACCGGAAAAGCGGGAACAGGGAAAACAACTTTCTTAAAATACCTTAAAGAAAATTGCTCAAAAAATATTGTAGTTGCAGCGCCTACAGGAGTGGCGGCAATTAATGCCGGCGGCGTTACATTGCATAGTTTATTTCAACTTCCTTTTCATCCGTTTTTACCAACAAAAAATAATAAAGAGGAGGTGCTTGCTAAAATAAGGTTTAATAAACAACGCCAGCAATTACTTCGCAAAGTAGAACTCCTGGTTATTGATGAAATAAGCATGGTGCGTTGTGATATAATGGATGCGATAGATACTATTTTAAAATCAATAAGAAGAAGATATGACGTGCCTTTTGGCGGTGTTCAACTTTTATGCATCGGCGATTTGCACCAACTGCCACCGGTAGCCCAGCATCATGAATGGAATATTTTACAGGAATATTATTCTTCACCATTCTTCTTCGACAGCATGGTTATTAAAGAACAAATGCCATTGCTCGTTGAGTTGAATAAAATCTACCGGCAAAAAGAAGATTCGTTTGTTGCGCTTTTAAACAAAGTGCGTAATAATAATATGAATGCTGATGATTTCGCGGATTTACATTTAAGATACCAGCCTTCCTTTCGCCCTGCGATTGAAGAAAAATTTATCACACTTACTTCTCATAATAACCAGGCCGATTTAATAAATGCCCGTGAGCTACAAAAATTATCAACCCCATCTTTTAAATATGAAGCAATTATAGACGGCGACTTTGCTGAAAACAATTATCCCGCCGAAGGTTCCCTGGTCTTAAAGGTGGGCGCACAGGTAATGTTTTTAAAAAATGATACCATACTTAAAAGATATTTTAATGGAAAAATAGGAATGGTGAAAGCATTATTTAAAGATGAAATATTGGTGGAATGCGACGGAGCAACTATTGCCGTTTCTATGGAAACGTGGGAAAATTCACGTTATGTTTTAGACAGGGCTGATGGTAAGCTGCAGCAGGAAACATTAGGAACATTCACGCAATTTCCATTAAGGTTGGCGTGGGCAATTACTATTCATAAAAGCCAGGGGCTTACGTTTGAAAAAGTAATGATAGATGCAGGCGCAGCATTTAGCAGCGGCCAGGTATATGTAGCTTTAAGCCGATGTACCAGTCTGGATGGCATTGTATTATTGTCTAAAATTCCTTCCGCAGCTATTTATAGTAACGACAATGTGGTTAAAGGCCAGCAAGCCCTTACGCACAAGGGTTCACTGGCAGAAAGATTTAATGGCGCAAGACAAATTTTTACGCAGCAATTACTGGAAGAAATTTTTTCATTTAATGAAACAGAGCCTATTATTAATGCCTTGTCTTATCAAATAAAGGAGCATAAAAATAAATTGAACAATGAGGGAATTACCTGGATGGAAAATTTAAAAAATAATTTTTTAGCAGATAAGAAAGTGGGTTTAAAATTCATCAGCCAGGTTTATCAATTAATGAAAGAAGAGCCGGTGATTGAAAAAAATGAAGCCTTACAAAAAAGAATTGTTGCAGCGGCAAATCATTTCGAACCAAAATTTTCTGCCTTACAGCAATCTATCCAAAACCATCCGTTAATTACAGAAAGCCGGGAAACTGCCAATACTATTAATGAGTACTTAAATCAATTGATTCTTTCGGTTTACACTATAAATTATTTTCTAGCATATTGTAAGCAGCTATTTTCTGTTGCGACATTTCTTCAGCATAAATTAAAATTTGCGCAGCCACGTTTTAATCTTTCCTGCTATGCGAGCGGTAAAAAACAAACTTACACGGATGTTACAAACCCTGAGCTATATGCGGAACTTAAAAACTGGAGAGACAAAATTTGCGAAGAGAGCGGCATGCCAATTTATATGGTTGCCAACCAAAATGCTTTGAAAGAAATTGCTACCTATTTGCCTTTAACCAAAAAAGATTTAATAAAGTTGAGCGGCTTTGGGAAAGCAAAAGCAGAAAAATATGGAAATGATATTTTAGAAGCTGTTCAGGATTATTGCAGTGGAAATAATCTTAAAAGTAATATAGCTGCTAAGGCAGAAAATCCAAAAAGAGAGCGCAGAGATAAAAATGATGAAATAAAAACGGACACTAAAACGCTTTCTTATAATTTGTATAAAGAAGGAAAATCAGTTGCTGAAATTGCTAAGGAAAGAAACATGACGATTGTTACCATTGAAGGCCACCTGGCCTGGTTTGTAGGCAATGGCGATATTGATATAAATAAATTAGTGCCATTGGAAAAACAACT
>JALZAJ010000421.1 GCA_030948465.1 Bacteroidota bacterium | reverse complement strand
TGGGTTACAAAGGACATTTCTTTTTAGACTCCATCCGGATTCCGCTTGTCAATTTTGATTTTAATATTTATCAAAATCCCTGCAATGATTTTTATTGCAGCCATTTTGTTTTTGAATAAAAGGATGTAAAAAAGAAGAGGCTGCGCCATCTAAAGTCAATTGTTTTGATCAAATAATTTTCTACGACCCTATTTGCAGGTAGCTGAAAATTGAAAGCCCGGGAATTAATCTTAAAAGAAATGTGTCTTCAATATGCTGAGAAGAATTGTTATCTGATTGTTCCTTTTTATCACCTGCAACTAACAACAAATGATCTCCTATTGTTTCAACCAAAGTAAGTGAATCGGTGAAGTATTTTATGGCGACTTTATGAGATAATTTGTTGGCGAAGTAATACAAATATTTTTTATGCAGGTATAATTTTGGTATGAATAAAAATGTGTTTGCATAAAATAGAAAAATATAAACCATGCAGACCACCAGGAATTGAATTGAAAATATCCCGGAAATATCAATACTTCTATCGGCCTTCCTGAACACGAAAGTCACGATAAGGCTAAGAAATAATACCCAACCGAAAATATGATATGCATAGTGCAAAAATCTATTTTTCATCGCAGGTAGAAACTTACCCTGAAAAAATAAAATAACAGCAACGTTTTCAAAACAACCGCTTCGCAAATTTCAATTTTTTTTTTAGAACGTAAACCTTGTGAACGCCAGTTGTCCGGTTGCATCAAATTGCACAACGGCAAATTGGAACAGTTATCTTTTAAAAATTTTATAAATTATATCCTCATTAAGATAGCCAACAGATATATGTATTTTTGAAAATATAATTCTCAATAGAGAATGGGAACCTTACTATGCTTCAACAAATATTTTTATAAAAAAAATAAGGAGTATTGAAGGAAGTAAAACCTGGTAGCTATTTATAAATTATAATTTTCATTTTTTAAATGATGCAGCTTTATATAAAAAACATGGTTTGCAACCGGTGCATTGCAGCGGTAAAGCAACTCTTAGATGGATTAAAATTGAAGTATGCTTCCGTACAGTTAGGGGAAGTGACCCTTACAAAGGAGCCATCCGATAAGCAAATCAAAATTTTAAGGAACCGCCTTGATCAGTTGGGGTTTGAATTATTAGATGATGCAAAAATGCAGATCATAGAAAAGATAAAGATTGCTATTATTGAGTATGTCCATTACAGAATTGGTGATCAGCGTTTAAATTTTTCTGAGCTGCTTACATCAAAAGTTCATAAAGATTATTCCTACCTCAGTAAATTATTTTCAGATACAGAAGGGATCACCATTGAAAAGTATTTGATCCATCAAAAAGTTGAAAAAGTAAAAGAGCTCATCGTATATGATGAGCTAAGCCTAAGTGAAATTGCGTACCAATTGGGCTATTCCAGCGTTGCACATCTTTCCACCCAGTTTAAAAAAATTACCGGTCTTACGCCTACACACTTTAAAAAAATACCTGGAAACAAGCGAAAGACACTGGACAAAGTGTAAAGGCAAAAAGTATAAATCCTTTTCATAATTCAATGCAAATCATTTCTGAGATAAATCTTTTGATCAGATAAAAAAATAATGATACGAGAAAATTTTATCAGCAGATAAAGTCAACTAAGAGTACTGATGAAATTTATCGCTTATCGCTTATTATGGGAATAGAAAAATAAAATGCAGATCCGGTTCCGTCATTTTCAACCCAAATTTTGCCACCGTGCCGTTTGATAATATCGCGGCATATATAAAGCCCTAGTCCAAATCCCGAAACAGGTATTTTCATTTCTTTAGTCCGGTAGAATCTATCGAAAACTTTGAGTTGTTCTTCCTTTGCTATCCCAATTCCAAAATCTTTCACTTCGATAACCAGGTCTGCCTCTCTTTTTTCTGTTGAAACAATTACCTCTTTGGCGCCTGGTGAATACTTAATTGCATTGGATAATAAGTTCACAAGAACCTGCTCAATTCTTTGCTTATCTGCATATATTCTTTGATTTAACGGGGAATTGTTTCTTATAATGTTATGCTCTCCGGAAACTATTTGAAACGAACCAATCGTGTCATTAACAAGCGAATCAATATCAAATT
>JALZAJ010000383.1 GCA_030948465.1 Bacteroidota bacterium | reverse complement strand
CCAGGCTCAGGCTTTTTTTCATGTGGGCTTCAGCATTTACATAGTCTTCATTTACCATCGCAAGATTTCCTTTCAAAGTAAAATAAACTGAGCGAACAGGCTTAATCAACAAGCCGGGAAACCAGATAGAGTTAATTACTTTTTGAGCGCCTTCCATATCCCCGGATTCCATATAACCTTGTATCAGGCGCATTGGCCCAAAAAGAAAATGGCCCGCGATGAGTACCAAAGCGATTAAGTACAAAATAAATGAAGGCCAGAAGCTGGTTTCAAGATTTACCACTATGGCGAGCAAAAGAAAAAAAACGCCCAGCAGCAGGCGATATTTAATTATAACGTTCAGTATCTTCATAGTCTTTCAATTTCAAAAAAGGCATTTTTCAATAAAATCATTTAAGAAAAAAGCAATTTTTTTTAGGCGCCAAAATTAATTCATTACGGTTATATTGCTGCGTTTTTGTTTTATGAATAAATAGCGTTTAACCGCTTAAATTAAGCGGATCATAAAAAAAAAGTAAGGGATAACCCAGGTTGTTTGATAAATAAATTGATTTCAAATAAATAGTAAAAAATGGCTTTTTACGAATTCAAAGGCATTAAACCGGTTGCGCATGAATCATCTTTTATTCATCCGCAAGCCGCAGTAACGGGACATGTGATCATTGGCAGCAATGTGTACATCGGTCCTGGCGCAGCCATACGTGGCGATTTTGGAAAAATAATAATTGAGGATGGATGCAATGTCCAGGAAAATTGCATCATTCACATGTTTCCGGGTGTAACAGTTTTATTAAAAGAAAACGCTCATATTGGCCATGGCGCTGTTGTTCATGGAGCAACTATTGGAAAAAATTGTTTGGTGGGAATGAATGCCGTGATAATGGACAACGTTGACTTAGGAGATGAATGTATAGTAGGCGCTTTAAGCTTTATAAAAGCTGACGAACATATTCCCGCAAGAAGCGTACTGGCCGGCAATCCGGCAAGAATTATAAAAGAAGTAAGTGATGAAATGATTGCATGGAAAACGGAGGGCACAAAAATATACCAGCAGCTCGCTAAAGATATGTTACAGCACTGGTCATCTTGCGAGCCGCTTCGGGAAAATGTTGAACAAAAAGGTCATGAAGAAATCAACTATAAAACGTGGAATGAATTAAAAAATATTAAATAAAATCAGTTGGGTTATTTCTTTGTCCAAACTATTTTTTTATCAGTTGCTTCGGTTCTGAAATCCATCATTTTTCCATCACCCTTTCCTGTAAATCCGCCATCCGGGTAGCCCAGAATATTACAAGCACTATCATATACCACATTGTATTTATCGCAGCAGGGCGATACCACATAATACACTGTTTGTTGCTTATAGGTGAAGCTGCTTACAGATTGCGGCGAGCCTTCCGCAGGATCGGCAGTCATTGATTTTATTTTTATTCGCAGGCAATCCGGCATGTTATTAACTGCCCGCATTTTTTTACTTGAAACACAGGATATCATGCAGAAAATAATGACAAGTATCGAAATATAACGTTTCATCTTTTTTAGCATATTACAAAACATTTCCTAAAAAAAACTTAACGACCTTTACGGCGATGGAAAAAACAAACTTTATAGATCTGATCAGGGTATTTTGCAAAAGCGGGCATGGAGGCGCGGGAAGCAGGCATTTTATGCGTAATAAACTTACGGCGTTTGGAGGACCCGATGGTGGTGATGGAGGCAGAGGTGCACACATTATTATGCGAGGAAACAAAAATCTGTGGACTTTATTACACCTGAGGTATTTTAAAAATATTCTGGCAGAAAATGGTACGGATGGAAGTAAGAACAATAGTACTGGCAGAGAGGGAAAAGATATTTATATAGATGTTCCGCTGGGCACTATTGCGAGGGATGAAGAAACCGGAAAGCTGGAAGCCGAAATTTTAGAAGATGGACAGGAAATTATTTTGATGAAAGGCGGAAGAGGAGGCCAGGGCAATTCACATTTTGCAACGCCTACTAACCAGGCGCCCACCCATGCACAACCCGGTGAGCCGGGCGAAGAGGGCTGGAAGATCATGGAGCTAAAAGTGTTGGCTGATGTGGGTTTGGTAGGATTTCCTAATGCAGGCAAGTCGACGTTGCTATCAGTAATTACAGCGGCAACTCCTAAGATCGCCGACTATGCTTTTACGACCTTAACTCCGCAACTTGGCATGGTGGCTTATCGTGAAAATAAAAGTTTTTGTGTGGCAGATCTTCCGGGAATAATTGAAGGCGCGGCAGAAGGGAAAGGCCTTGGATATCGATTCCTAAGGCATATTGAACGTAATCCTGTTTTGCTGTTTGTTATTCCTGCTGACAGTAATGGACACAGGGAAGAATTTGAAATTTTATTGAATGAATTGAAAGAATATAATCCTGAATTGCTGGATAAAAAATTTGTGATTGCCATAAGTAAAAGTGATATGCTTGATGATGAACTTAAAGAAGCCATCGAGAAAGAATTGCCGGAAGAAATAGACCATATTTTCATTTCATCGATTACCAACCAGGGATTGGTGGAACTGAAAGATCTTTTGTGGAAAGCATTAAATGAAAATTCTCATGAAATAGCTGCAAATGAAAAAGTCTTTGATAAATGACCTATGCTTGATATTTTCTTAAAAGCGGAATGATAAAGTTTTGAAGCAGTAATGAAAAAGTCTAAGTTCATAATCGTTGTTATGCTGATCGTGTTTTCTCAGCAAAAGCCTTTTGCACAAATGACATTAAGCGCCCGCATACAGGGAAAAGAAACAGAAAAAAAGAGCCTGGATGAAGGCCCGGTTTCCATTGATATAAATAAGAATGATTACAAAGGCGTTTGTAATTTTGACCTGGTCGTTGAAGAAAAAAATACCTCATCAGCCTATAGAAACACAATCGAAATAGAAGATTCAAACGGCTCAAAATTATATTCTGCTGACGAGTCTGAAAACAATCCCGGTGTCTTTAAGATCAATCCTGCGGATAAATGCAAATTGATAACATCGCAAAAAATGCTTAAAATAGTATTATTTCAAAATCCTGCAAATGATAAGATGATGATGCCCTCAAGAAGGAAACAATTAGCAGAAGTGCATTTAAAATAATTCATGAGCCGAAAATTCGTATTTTTTATTAATCCCGTTTCAGGCACCAGGAGCAAACTTTTATTAGAAAAAAAAATTATAAAGAGATGCCTGGAAGAAAATGTACGTTTCGAAATCTTACTTACGTCAGAAGATGGCAATTATTTGTTTTTAAGGGATAAAATTAAAAAGGAAAAAGTTACTGATATCGTTATCTGTGGGGGCGATGGAAGCCTCAATCCTATCATAGCCTCGCTATTAAATATAAAAGTCAATTTTGGAATTATCCCTTTGGGATCAGGAAACGGACTGGCGTATGCTGCTAAAATTCCCAGATCCATTAATAAAGCTTTAGAAGTAATTTTTTATGGAAAACCCTCCTGCACCGATGCCTTCCTGATCAATGATAAGTTAAGTTGTATGCTGTGCGGCGTTGGTTTTGATGCTCAGGTAGCTTACGATTTTTCTTTGCAGAAAAAAAGAGGTTTGACCAGTTATGTAAAGCAATCATTTAAAAATTTTTTATCAGCTTCCACCTATCCTTTTGAAATAGAAATAAATGATGCATTGATAAAAGCGGATGCATTTTTTATCTGCGTTGCCAATAGTAATCAGTTTGGAAATAATGTTACTATTGCGCCAAAAGCAAGCCTGAACGATGGATTGGTCGATGTAATTGTAGTAAAGAAAATGGCAAAGCTGAATGTGCTTTGGTCGTTATTAAAGCAGGTACGGGCCGGTAAGTTAACGAGACATGATGAAAAGAATTTTTTAAATAAAAACGTTCTGTATTTCCAGGCGGCGGCGCTGAAGATTTATAATCCGAAGCTCGCTCCGTTGCACATTGATGGAGATCCCGCACAAACTTTTAAGGAATTTAATATCCGGATAATCCGTGACGCCTTCCGGCTTATTCAGCCTTAATATTTTAAAAATTGTTTTACCTGCTCAAAGGCTTCCAGATTGTTTTTCCTTTTCAGCGACGACATCACTTCTTTCTTTTCATTGGCTGTTAAATGAAAATTCAGTGTAGCTCCGTGTTCTTTTTTATCCGGGATGTACATGAACGAAACACGGTTCAGATTACTATCTAAAAAATTTTGCGCATAAGTAATTTCATCATCCTGGAAATAATCCTGGAGCATAAACCAGTTGGTTTGCAGCATGGTAAATGGCTTGGTTATAATGCCCGTGATATCACCATTTTCTTCAGCAGCGTCCCAACTGCCTTTCTTCCTGCTTCGTACCTGTATCACTAACACGCCTCTTGTGTTTTCATTAATCCAATCTTTAAAAACATTTATGAACCGCAACGTTGTTTCCTGTCCATAATTGTCGCGAAGCCCTGCATCCATTACGTCGATAATAGGTGTTGAAGGCAACCATACATTTGGAAGTATGTAAGGGTATGTGGCGTTCATTCTCAAAGCGGTAATAAAGCGCAGGTTCATCGGGTCCTCGTTTTTAAACATCGCGGCAAAATCCACCGCATCGGGCCCGGACATACGCGAAGTGCTGTCAATATATTCTTCCTGCATCATAAAGCTTAGGGGTTGAGTGCATATCATAAGCTTTTTGAGGTCTTCAGTTATTACGGCGTTCAAAATCATTAACGGAATTTCTGCATTGCTTTCTTCAGTGCTGTAGAACCCTAAATTTTTATTAAGCAAACCGTGGGTATTTTCATTTAGTTTTTCTTCAAAAGCGTAGCCGCGGTCTTTCACATAACGGTATGGGCCAACCGAAAACTTTTGAGCCGGTGAAAGCAAATCGCGGGAGATCATGGAAGAGAATACCGGATTCAACAGATCTTTGGAGATATCGTCAACATATTTTTTGTCACCAGGTTGTATATTTTCTCCATGATGCTTTAGTCTTTCTAATTCCCGGAAATAAGCTGCGCCAAGCATACCGCCGGAAGCGCCAGTCATGAGAAAAGTGTTTTTCATAATTGTACCATGGCTTATACTGTCCAGCTTTTGCAAAATATTCATTGCAAAACTTGCACTTCGCACGCCACCACCGCTAAAATTAAACACGACCATCAGCGGTTTTTTTTCATCTTGTTTCGCTTTCCATCGATTGAGAACGCCGATCATATTTTCCTTATCCTTTTTCATCTGCCCGGGCGATGCCAGCTCTGCCAGCTTACTAAGAGAATAAACAGGCCTGGACGCATTGTTATAATTTATTCCATAAGCTTTGTTTCGCGGGTCGATAACATCATATTTATACAAAAGATTGAGGATAATAAAAAGAAGGATAACAAACAATACGCTCCAGCTTCTTAAAAAATAAGTAAGAGCGCCTATCACCGCATTTAATATGGCAAAAAATAAAAGGATACTTGCTGCCGCAGGAATCTGGAAAATTTTATTATCAAGAAAAAAACCAATCAGCATCATGAACATGAAAGCAAGCAGTACCGTAATCATAGCGGACAGGTGATGTCTTTTGAAAATAGTGTCCAGGAATTCTTTGCTGTAGTGTCCCACTTTTCTTGCTTTTTTCAAAGTGAAATAAGTGGTTAAATAATAACCGACCTGTAATCCGAAATTATCGCCAGCAAGGGCATCCTCATGCCTGGCAAAGTTTTTATTTTCATCAAAATCAGAAAGACCGGGCTTAAATTTTCTTACGATTCTTTTATCTGCATTAAAAAAATAAATAAAGGAAATCATGATCAACAAGAAAAACCCGCCGGCGAATCCTCCGGCGATTCCAATAAATTCCCAAAGAGATAAAAGCTCATTATTGCGGTCGAAGGTATATGCTTCAAAAAAATACACGATCAAAAAACAAAATGGAATAATCGCATTATTAATACAGTATTTAAAAAAAGGCTTTGAAGTGGTAGCCAAAAAACGGCAGCGCTTGCTATGCAATATAAAGGTGGTAATATTCCAGCTCATCATAAAACCCGCAGTGGCCATACCGGTAATAGCAGCCCCGCCGGCGTTTACATTTCCAAGATATTCCGGTGCAAGAAACAGTGCATTGGCTCCGAATATTTTTAAAAAATGTCCTGTAAGTGTTAGAAAAAGAATGAACCAGAAAATTAATAAAACCTGGAACTTCCTGAAATGAAGCAGAAATAACTGTATAGGAAAAGAGTAATAAAAATTTCGAAAAAATGTTCTCATAGCCTGTATTTAATACAATTTGCCATCGTTACGCATTATGAATCTGTAAGGCAGATCTCCTGATAATATACAGCATAAAAACTATTGACATAAGAAGGAGTATGGCAACCAACTGATGGGCAACGCCAAACCATACGAGGTTATTGCCGTAAGGTGAAAGTATTACCGTAGTGATGCCAAGCACAATCTGCAGGTAAGTTAAAACAACCGGTATAAGCCTGGTTCTTCTGAATAATCCTTTTCCATTAAATTTAAAAGCCTTATATCCCCACACGGTAACAGTTATTAAAAGAACGTAAGCAATGCCCCGATGCATAAACTGAACAGTGATCTTATTATCAATAAAATTTCTCCACCAGGGAGACAAACTGCCGATCGAATCGGGCAGCCATTGTCCATTGATCGCAGGCCACGTGGGCGCTGCGGCAGCCGCATGCAGGCCAGCCATAAATGCACCATAAACCAATTGCAGTACGAGTATAATAAATATAAAAAATGTGAATTTGCTAAGGCTCTTGTTTACCGTCAACATGCCCTTTGGTATTGACAAGCTAAGAGCAAACCATAAAGTATAACATAGCAACAAGAGCGCCGCCATAAAATGGGTGGCAAGCTGGATGTGGCCAACAAATAGTTGTTCAGGAACCAGGCCGCTTTTTACCATGATCCATCCAATAGCTCCCTGCAGCACTCCCAGCAGAAATAATATAATAAATGGAATGATCATATTTTGCCTGAACTGCCTCGTGATAAGGAAATAAAAGAATCCGATAAGAAAAACCAGCCCCATTAACCGCGCCCATGCACGATGTAACCACTCCCAAAAAAAGATGGATTTAAAATCGCTTAGAGTAAAATCAGCATGAATAAAACGAAACTGGTCCGTGTGCTTATATTTATTAAACTCTGCCATCCATTCATTTACATTCATTGGAGGTAACATGCCGGTAATAGGTTTCCATTCTGTGATGCTTAAGCCCGATTCGGTAAGCCGCGTAATACCTCCGAGCAATATTTGGATCATTAGCATAATTACACCTGCAAAAAGCCAAAGGGATACATTTTTAGCATTGCTTTTTACTGTAATACGCCGCATAGTTTGCTTAGTTTTTTTAAATATCTTCCTTTATAAACGGGCGTAAAGTTAACCCCGTAAAGGCATAGATTTTTCTTAAGAATATTTTTCAACATACCCTGTTGAAAAAATTATTTATCATTTACACTTCCCCTATTTTACTTTTGATAAAATTTTTTACTTGCTGCTGCCTTTTTTTCATAATAAATTTTTTGAAGCCGGACTTGATGAAGCAGGTCGTGGATGTTTTGCCGGACCGGTATTTGCGGCAGCAGTTATTTTGCCCAAAGATTTTTATCACCCCTCGCTCAACGATTCTAAACAGCTCACTAAAGAAGAGCGGGAGTGTTTAAGGCCGATCATAGAAAAAGTATCTATTGCGTATGCAGTCGCAAGCGTGAGCAACGAAGAAATAGACCGCATTAATATTTTGCAGGCATCTTTTAAAGCCATGCACCTCGCCTTAAATAAACTTCAAACCCAGCCTGAAATTTTAATGGTAGATGGAAACCGTTTTAAACCCTATAAAAAAATGGCGCATCATTGCATAGTGAAAGGTGATGGAATGTATGCCTCTATCGCGGCCGCCAGCGTACTTGCTAAAACGTATCGTGATGATTGTATGGTGCGCCTCCACAAAAGATATAAAATCTATGCATGGCACAATAATAAAGGCTATGGCACTCCGGAACATCGCACTGCCATTGAACAACATGGCTTATGCAAGTACCACCGCAAAAGTTTCAATATTCTTGCTGCCCGTTTTAATATGACCAATGTTGATATTTTAGATTAATATTTTTCTCCGGGCTTAGATTTCCATTTTTCTTTCCAGGTTTTTTAAGTTTTGGTTTAATCAATTAAACTATTGAATTTTAAGGTTGTCCTACACCCCGAAACATTTTTCAAAAATTAAATTACGTTTATGAAAACAAAAATTTTAACTCCATTTGTCTTTTTATTTTTCTTGGGAATGAGCAATGCCAATGCGCAAACTAAAAAAACACCAGGACAAGAAAGACACCGCATTGCGCAAGGTGTAAAAAGCGGCGAGCTTACTAAAAGAGAAACAAGAAGTCTTGCAAACCATCAAAAAGATATTCACCAGGATAAAAAAGAGGCCAGGGCCGATGGTGTAGTAACAGAGGCGGAAAGAAAACATATTAAAAAAGACGAGAGAAAAGCAAGCCGCAGCATTTACCGGAAAAAACATAATAACAGGGATCGGAATTGATAACGGGGTTGATTAGTTTAAATAAGACCGTCTTATAATTATAAGGCGGTTTTTTTATTGGATTAAACCTAAGTAAAGCCTAATTAGAAAAGGGCAGCAATGAAAATTTCTAATATAAATCGCATAAAATTTTTTTGAGGGACGCATTAAGTCTTCAGGCGCAGTTTCAAACAGAATCCCAAATAATGTTAAGTCACTTGAGAAATGACACATATCCTGAGAAGCGCCTAAGATCACAATTACCATCCTTCGTGTCCCTTGTTGCTCTATACGAAAACTCTTTACGATACACTGACACAACACTAAGGCCTAATCCATTTTTAGTATAAAGCTTTCCGGGGACATAATATTTATTCAAAAGGATTTTTTTATTTTTTTGAAATAAAGTTCAACTCCCGCCGTTAAATGTGATGATGCTGTAGACACATTACTACATACCATAAGAACCAGTAATTTCATTATAATCAGATATTCAAGTATCCATTTTTTCTTATCTAAAACCAACCTTATGAATCCCGGGAGGAACATCGCCAGTTATGTGGAAGGCGGGTATTCTTCAGATATGACTTCGAATGCGTTACGATCTGTATTGAGAATATCAATAACGGCATTCGCTTTTCTGTGTTATTCTTTCACGGCATCTGGTCAATTATCAGGAATATTAACTATCCCCGGTGATTACCCAACAGTTTCGGCGGCAGTTACAGCGCTTAATGCTGCAGGTGTAGGGGCTACTGGCGTAACTTTTAATGTTGCTGCAAATTTTACGGAAACTATTGCAACAACCATATCACTTACCGCAACTGGTACAGCAGCCAACACCATCGTTTTCCAAAAAGATCCGGCTACCATTGGTGCCAATCCTTTGATAACGGCTTACACTGGTGGAACCGGAACCCCGGCAACAGCCACACAGGATGGCATTTGGCGATTGCTCGGCAGTGATTATGTAACCATAGACGGCATAGATTTAAAAGATAATGCAGCCAATACTACCAACCCATCCACCATGGAATATGGCTATGCTTTATACAAAGCAAGTGCAACTAATGGATGCCAGTTTGTAAGTATTAATAATTGTGTAATCACGCTTAACCGAATTAACAATGCTGCAGGTACAGCGCCAATGGTTGATGGATCGACGGGCATTCTTTCGGCTAACTCAACATTCAACGCAGCCGTAACGATTATAACGGTTACCTCTTCAGCCGGCACTAACTCAAACAATAGTTTTTACAACAATACCATCCAAAACTGCAATACGGGAATCGCTTTAATCGGATATGCCGCAGCGTCTCCTTTTTCCCTGGCCGATCAAAATAATGATATTGGGGGTTCTACCATAACTACCGGAAATACCATCCTGAATTTTGGAGGAGCTGCTGGTGCCATAAACGCAGCAGCTGGCATAAGAACGCTGGCACAATATAATTTTAACGTAGCTTATAATACAATAAATAATAATAACGGATCAGGTGTAAACCATGTATCAACTCTAAAAGGCATTTGGATCAATACTGCGACCAGCGCAGCTTCTGATATAATCAATAATACGATAACGCTAAAAAGTGCGGCCACAACCCAGGTAATTACGGCCATCGAAAATGCCTCAGGATCAACCGCTGTTGGTAACGCAGTAAATATCAACAATAATACAGTTAGCAATTGCACTTATGCGACCGCTACCACGGGTAGTTTTTATGGAATATACAATACGGCCACGGCCGCAATTTTAACGGTTACCAATAATATTTTTACAAACAATTCAACTGCGGCTACTAGTACCGGAGTATATTATCCAATTTATAACAGCGGATCGGTAGCGAACACCATCACTCTTGATAATAACAGCATTAGCGGAGTTACATTCACTGCGGCAACAACGGTTCCTTTTATTGGTATAAATAATATCGCTGGTGCCGCTACTGCCAGCCTTTCCATCAGCAATAATGATATAAGCGGTATAAGTTATCCTGTACTTTCCTCCGCCACCAACACGTATATTATTAATAGTGCAGCTACTTTATCTCAATTTATAAGTTCAAATACATTTACCAACCTGAATGTGAACACGACAGGGGCGATCACTTTTATTTCGAACTCCGTGGTTGTATCGGCCACCGGCAATCAGGTAGTTGACGACAATTCCATTGTGGGAACTTTTACAAGGACAAATACTGCGACAAGCGGTACGCTTACTTTATTTACGAGCACCGCTACCAATGCAACGGGCAGTATAATAAGCAACAGTAATAATGATTTTTCAAATATTATTGTTTCCGGAACAGCAACTATTGCAGGCTGGATCAACACAGACGCAGGGTCTTCTTTAAAAACCATACAAGCAAATATTTTCTCCAACTGGTCTGGCGGCACCGGGACGATTACTGCGTTAACCGTAAGCCTTTCAGGTGCAACTAATTCAACAGTGTCCAACCTGATCAGCAACATCGCAAGTGCGGGCATCATTACCGGAATTAGTACCGGTGTGGGTAATGACAATATTTATTCTAATAACATCAGCAATCTTTCTTCAACCGGAGGTACCACAACAGCAGTTACCGGTATTTATGTGACGGCTGCAACAACAAAAAATATTTACCAAAATAATATAAGTGGACTAACGGCGAATAGCGGTACTACAGGCAATGCCGTCACTTTGCTTACGGTAAATGGTATATGGGTTGCTGCCGGAACTACGGTTAATATTTATGAAAACAAAATATCGGCTCTCGCAGCCAATTCTATAACAACCGGAACTATAAATGGCATTGCGGTAAGCGGCGGAACAACGATATCGTGTTACCGAAATAAAATCTACGATCTGTCTTCCTCGGGTAACGCCATTAGCGCTTCGGGGAGTGTAAATGGTTTTCGGGTATCAGCAGGTACTACAACAACTATTCGAAATAATATTATTGGAGATTTGAGAACAACTGCAGCCAGTGTCGCAGATCCTATAAGAGGTATAAACCTGATCTCTGCAACGGCAGCGACCAATATTTATGTATATTATAATACCATTTACCTGAACGCCGTATCCAGCGGAACAAATTTCGGAACAACGGGCATTTATCATACGGGAGGCGCATCTGGTACGGCAAATTTAGAAATGATCAATAATATCATTTTCAATATTTCCACTCCCAATGGCACAGGCTTAACAGTGGCTTACCGGAGATCAAATACTACGTTAACCAATTATGTTTCTACCTCAAATAATAATCTGTTTTATGCCGGAACACCGGGAGGAAACAAACTTATTTTTAGTGACGGCACTAACAGTGATCAAACGCTGGCAACTTTTAAAACCAGGGTAGCTTCCCGGGATGGTGTATCGGTTACCGAAGATTTAATAACAAAAGGAATTTTTTTAAGCACCACCGGTTCTTCTGCAAATTATTTGCATCTGGACGACACAAAAGCCAGTCTTGCAAAAAGCGGTGGTGTAAGTATTCCTGGAGTAACCTTAGACTATGACAATGATATTAGATTCGGCAATCCTGGTTATTCAGGAACGGGCACCGCACCGGATATTGGAGCCGATGAATACGCCGGAATATCCTATCTGCCTCTATCGGGCAGTTATAATGTAGGTACGGGACAAACTTTCACCTCACTTACTAATGCGGGCGGTTTATTTGCAAAGATCAATCGTACCGGCTTAAGTGGAAATGTTACTGTAAATATTACGTCCGATCTTTCGGAAACAGGCCTTGAAGCATTAAACAGTTGGACTGAGGCCGGTGTAGGTAATTATTCGCTTACCATTCAGCCCAATAATACAACGGCAAGATTAATAAGCGGTGATGTTTTACAAGGGATGATAAGATTGAATGGAGCAGACAGGGTTACTATCGACGGTGGCGCCGGTAATTATTTAACCTTTAGAAACATAAACGTTTCGGGTACAACCGGAGGAGCATTTACGTTTATAAACGGGGCTTCTTTTAATACGATCAGGCATTGTAATCTTGAGGGATTCACTGATATCAATAATGGGGTACTGTTATTTAGCACGTCTGCAACTTTCGCCGGTGGTAACAGTAATAACCTGGTTGACTACTGTAACATCAATGGTACAGTAGGTTCCAATAACGCAATAACATGCGTTCTGTCTGCCGGTACGAATGTTTCAGGCTATGAAAATTCGAACAACATCATTTCAAACAATAATATTTATAATTATAAAGAACGGGGATTAGGAATAAAATCAAAGGGATCCGATGCATGGACTATTACAGGCAATAGCTTTTACAACGGAAGTATAGCTTCATCAATCACTTATGCCGCCGGTTCCACGCTTCACGGAATGAGGATTTTAGGAGGATCAGGCTATACTGTTACGAATAATTATATTGGTGGAAGTGCCGCATTAGCCACAGGCGCCAATGCTACCTACGCAACGACTACAGGCAACGTGTCTTACCAGGGAATTTTATTGAATACCAGCAGTTCAATACCTGAATCAAATATAAAGGGAAACACTATTGCAAGAATTAACATTACGTCGTTTCCTGTTGCCGCAAGTTCAACCGCTTTCATTGGTATAGAAACCAACGGCTCAGGAATTAATATTGGCGGATCCGGAATGGAAGGCAACATGGTGGGTTCAAACACCTCTAATTCATCTATAGTTATTACTACAAGCACCGCCACCAATACATTTACAACACTCATAAGAGGAATTTATTGTAACAGCAGCGCAGGAACTGTAATTGGCAACCAGGTCGCTTCAATAGATATTAATAATATTGGAGCCGCGCCTTCTCCGTCAACTTTCCTGGGTATTTATGTGAACAATCCAACGGCTCCCGCAACGGTAAACAAAAATATTATTGGCAGTAATGGTGCCGGAGCAGCCGCTAACAGTATCCAGGTTCTACCATCTTCTACTGCCACCAAAACTGCCTTAACCGGTATCTCAATTGGGACTTCAGTGGGTTCAGCTATCCAGGTGGATAGTAATATAATAAAAAACATGAGCCATTTGAGTAATGCAATCATTGTTTCTGCAGGCGGCATTACAGGCATCAATACTGCGGCAAAAAATACGGCTGAATTAACAATCACTAATAATACAATTGCTAATAACAGTAATTCATCCGCCTTTACAACAGGCCTGCTATACGGTATTCAAAACACCGGGGCATCCGCAACTTTAAAAATAGATAATAACGCTATTTACGGCAATACTATAAACTCTACAACAAGTGTGTATAATGCTATCCGGAACACAGGAGTCGTATTTAATGCTATCGAGATAAATGGTAACACTATAGGCAACACTTCAAACCCGGCCGTTAACTTTACTACTGCTAATTCCGTATCTCAGTTCCTGATTTATAACTCAGGTGGTTCATCTGGTGCTAATTTGTCCATCAGTAATAATGATTTTCAGAATATTAATTATACAGCGAATAACGGAATAGGGGGAGTTACTTATATTTCAAATACCGCGGTTACATTTTCCCAGTCAATCATTGGCAATACTTTTACAAATTTGAATGTACAGACCGCCGGGTCTAACGTTTTCATAACAAACACGGTGGTTGTGCCGGCCGCCGGTTCACAAAATATAAGTAACAATTTTATATCAGGCACATACACTAAGAAAGCCGGTGGAACCTTAAGCTTGCTAACCAGCACGGCTACCTGTGCTACAGGCAGTACGATCAATATAAGCAATAATAATTTTTCGAATATTACGGTTTCCGGCGCCACAACCATCGCAGGTTTGCTGAATACAGATGCAGGGAACAGTAATAAAACTATACAGGGAAATATTTTTTACAATTGGGTAGGTGGCACGTCTGCTATTACAGCAATGAATGTTAACCTAACCGGAACTAACAATGCCACCACAGGTAATATTATCCGCAACATAACCAGTGCAGGTAACATAACCGGCATCACAACAGCCGCCGGAAACGATAATATTTATAGCAATACCATTGATTCACTTTTTTCATCAGGAGGAACAGCAACTATTGTTAGTGGAATAAACGTTACCGCCGGAACTGCTAAAAATATTTATCAGAATACTATTTCTAATTTACAAGGGAACAGTACTACAACGGGTTCCGTAAGAGGCATTTTAATATCGGGAGGTATCACCGTAAACTTTTACCAGAATGTAATTAACGGCTTAACAGCAAATGCACTTACTACAGGATTTTTAAGTGGTATTTCTGTATCCGGAGGAACAACGGTGAAAGCTTACCGTAATAAGATATATAACTTATCTTCTGGCAGTAATGTTTTGACAATACCGGTTTATGGTATCCAGGTTTCGGGGGCAACTGCCAATTTGGTCTGCACTTTAAATAATAATATCATTGGTGATCTTAGAGCCCCTGTTGCGAGCCTAACGGACGCCATCAGGGGTATTGGAATAATATCAACCGGAACTGCTTCAACGACCAACGTTTACTATAATACAATTTATTTAAACGCCACTTCATCCGGAGCAGTATTTGGCACATCGGGTATTTACCATACTGCCAGTGCCACAGCAACTACTTCTTCATTGAATTTAATAAACAATAATGTTACCAATGGTTCTGTTCCAAACAGCATAGGTTTAACGGTTGCTTATCGCAGATCCAGTGCCACGTTAACCAACTACGGGGCGACATCCAACAACAATATGTTTTATGCCGGTACACCAGGGATGTCTAAATTAATATTTAGCGATGGAATCAATTCAGATCAAACATTAGCAGCCTATAAAGCACGAGTTGCTACGCGGGATGCGGCGTCAATAACCGAAGATCTGATTGCCGGTTCCATCTTTTTAAGCACCACTGGTTCGGCAGTCAGCTATTTACACATTGATCAGAATAAAATAACTGCTTTAAAAAGCGCCGGTGTAAATATTTCCGGAATTACTGATGATTTTGACGGGGACATTCGTTTTGGAAATCCCGGATATGCGGGGAACGGAACCGCTCCTGATATAGGCGCTGACGAATTTGCCGGGTTACAATTTCTGCCATTTTCGGGTATCTATAATGTAGGAATTGGTCAAAATTATATTTCACTTACTAACACCAATGGGATTTTCGCAAAAATAAATAGCCTTGGCCTCAGTGGGAATGTAACCATCAATATTATATCAGATCTGAGTGAGACAGGGGCGGAAGCGCTAAATCAATGGACTGAATTTGGAGCCGGAAATTATGCAATAACAATCCAGGCCGATGCCTCAACTCCCCGTTTGATATATGGCGATGTTGTGGCCGGCATGATCCGTTTTAATGGCGCAGACCGCGTAAAAGTGGATGGGGGGGCTAGCCGGCTTCTCACTTTTAGAAATATCAACACAACCGGTACTTCGGGTACAGCCTTTTCATTTATTAATGGCGCCACGTACGATACGATCAGGTATTGTAAACTGGAAGCTTATGCGAACGCGATAAACGGGGTTGTTTTGTTTAGTACAGCAGTTTCAGGAGCGTCCGGCAATAGTAATAATCTACTTGAATATAATAATATCAATGGCACCTATAATTCCAATACATCACTGGTATCCATTTATTCGTCGGGTACCACAGGCAAAGAAAATTCCGCAAATGTTATTTCCAATAATAATATTTATGATTTCCGTGACAGAGCTATAGATATCACCGCAACGGGTTCAACTGCATGGACTATATCGAATAACAGCTTCTATAATGGAAATGTTTCCGCTTCTGTAAATTACCCCGCTTCTTCTGACCTTCATGGGATAAGGATTTTGGGCGGATCAGGTTATACTATATTAAATAATTACATTGGCGGAAATGCGTCTTTGACAGCAGGCACCAATGCGGCTTATGCCTCAACACTTGGAAACATTGGTTACCAGGGAATTCTTCTAACTACAACCAGTGCAACACCCATATCGAATATTAAAGGAAATACGATTGCAAAAATTAGTATTAATTATACGCCCGTTTCATCTGCTATAAATGCTTTTATTGGTATTGAAACCAATGGCAGCGGTATTAGTATTGGTGGATCTGCACCAGGTGAAGGAAATCTTATTGGGTCAAACGTGGCTAACGGTTCTATCGTTGTTTCTACGGCTACTTCTTCAGCAACCTATTCATCAATCATCAGAGGAATTAATTGTTTAAGCAGCGGCGGAAGTGTAAAAGGAAACCAGGCAGGCGGATTTGATATTAGCAATACAGGCTCTGCACCGGCACCTGCCTTCTTTACAGGTGTTTTTATAAACAATGCCATAGCGCCTGCACAAGTGAATGCTAATATAATTGGCAGCGCCGGATCCGGTGCCGCTTCAAACAGTATTAGGGTTATGCCCGGTTCAACGGCATTAACGAATACAATCAGTGGTATAGAAATGGGTGGTGCAGTTACTTCAGCAATATTATTAAATGCAAATACCATACAAAACATTGCAAACCTGAGTACAACTTCATCGGGAAGTTTTACCGGTATCAATAATACGGCAAACGCGCCTGGTGCTATTATGACAATCACCAATAACCTTATTAAAAGTATCAGCACTGCTTCCAACAACAATATTAATTCAACGGTTTACACAGGCATCAGCTCATCTTCCCCTTCCACGATCAATACAGATACTATAAGCAGTATAACTTTATCGGCTACCGGAATCGCCGCTCAAATAAAGGGGATTGTTGTTTCAGGTGCTTTTGTTCATTCCATTTATAATAATATAATTTCAGATCTTTCAACGGCTTCTACAAAAGCAGGTGATGTAGAAACCGGCGCCCCCTCTGGTTATACCCTATCCGGGATTTTGAATATAGCATCGGTGGGCGGCCAGGTAATTTATGGTAACACCCTTTCCAATCTTTTATCAACGACCACAAGCAGTACTAACACGGCCATTGATGGTATAGGAATAGGAACCGCTGGTTTTTCGGGAAATATTTACAATAACCGGATCGTTGCATTCACCAACGCTTCTACCGGTACCTCGACATTACCAGGAATTACAGGAATTGCAGGAATGAATGGTACGGCTAATGTTTATAATAATGTAATAAAATTGGACAATGCCGCTAACGCCAATGGAATAAAGATTTACGGAATAAATCATTCTGCTTCAACGGCATGGAATTATTTTTACAACTCAGTTGCTATCGGAGGTGCAGCAACAGGCGCTGCAGCACGTTCGGCCGCATTTATCCGTACAGTAAACGGTGCCGTTATAGTAAAGGACAATTTGCTGATCAATACCAGGACCGGTACCGGTTCAAATTACAGTATCAGCAACAAAGTTGCTTCGCCGGCTACCAACTGGCTGGCTTCTGATTATAATGATTTGTACAGCGCCGCAGTTGGCACAACGGGAGAATGGGGAAATGGTGGAAGCAACACCTTTGCCCAGTGGCAAACGAATTCCGGCGGAGGCGCTAATTCAGTAAGTCGTTCGGTGAGCTTTATACCTTCAGCGTATGATCTGCAGCCTGATCCAAATTCAAACTGTGCGATCAATAATTCGGGTACAGTAATATCGTCTCCACTGGTTATCAATACAGATATAAACGGGACTGCCCGCAATGGTACTACACCAGATATGGGAGCTTATGAATTTACTTATACTGTTTTCATTGTTACTAATAGCAGCAGCTCCCCGGTTTGTTCAGGAAGCAGTTTGAATCTCTTTTCCAATCCCGGGTTAGCCATATCGCCCTCATTTAGCTGGAAAGATCCGCTTAATGCAATAATATCTACCCTTCAAAATCCTACAGTTACCGCAATGGCTGGTAACTATACTGTTACCGTTACCGATATCAACGGCTGTGCCTCAGCTCCTGTAGCCACCACCGTTACATTATATTCAACACCCGTTACAAGCATAAGATATACAGGGACACCTTATTGTACACATGCAGGCACTGCCAATATCACATTCAGCGGTACCACGGGAGGAACTTTTTCTTCAACCGCGGGATTGACGCTCAATGCATCTACAGGCGCTGTAACACTTGCCGGCAGTGCGGATGGAATTTATAAGGTGACCTACACGATAACCGGAGGATGTTCTATTTATTACGATTCAGCTTTTATAACCATCAATACATTGGGCAAATGGTTAGGTACCGTTAGTACAGATTGGAATAATGCATCTAACTGGCCGTGTGGAGTAATTCCAACCGGTACTAACAATGTGATTATTGCGGGAGGGTTGCCTTATTATCCCGTTATCGGCACTGGTACGTCAGCAATTAATAATTTGACCGTCCAGAGTGGTGGTTCATTGACTGTTGATCAGTCCGTTTTGCAGATTGCAGGGACTATAAACAACAGCGGAATATTTGATGTACAAAATGGCACTATTGAGATGAATGGTACTTCGCTTCAAACCATACCGGCTAATAGTTTTACCGCGAATAAAATTAAAAATTTAATCATCAGCAATCATGTTAACCTGGCGGGTGAAGACAGCCTGACGGGGGTTTTATCTTTTGGCGATGTAGATTC
>JALZAJ010000372.1 GCA_030948465.1 Bacteroidota bacterium | reverse complement strand
TTATAAGATTCATCCACCCGTAAATGAAAGGGAGCGGTATCGAGAAGGCGTCCGTTAAACGCAAACGATAAAGAATCCTGTGGCCTGAAATTATAATTTCTGATGTTGGAAAAATTTCCATTCAGATGATCTAACAGCAGGCTGCCTTCCATCCGCGTCTTTGCGCTCTTTTCGGTATAAACGGCTTTACCATCCCCGATTTCAATTTGATCAATGGCAAGGAAGAAGGGTATGTCCCTGAACTTTTCAGCGAGAAGTTTTTTCCTTACGCCTTCCAGGTATGGCGGAAATTTATCACGGAATACATAAACTGCCGGTCGCGTAACACTTGCTTTTTGAATCACAAGTTTTTGCTCAGTAAAAAATTTTACCAGGTCAAAACCATTCAACGCAGTACTACCGGAAGTAAAAGTTATATAGTCCATTTGATAAGGATTTTTTGCAATAGCAACCTCCCGTGACTCTAATGGCTGATATTTTAAAGAATCCAACTGCAACTGGTTTTGAACAATATTATAATTTACTTTATAACATTGCCACATTGAATTTTTACTGTAGTATCTGGCTGCTGTTGTACTGATCCATGCAGACGGGTTGGATAGAAGCAGCGAACTAATATTATTTATGGAAGAAGAGGAGATCTGGCAGTTTCCAAGTGATAAATCTTTCAATTCTAATTTGTTTTCTTTAATATTAAACGAGAGCCAACCGGAATTTTTTATTTTTAATTTGCTTACTGCAGCATTCCACGAGGGATTATCACCAACGGATTCAATATTTATTTTTGAAAGGATAACATCCACCCCATCATCAATTTTTAAAGCCTTTTTAATTCCATTTTTTACCAGCGCAGTTTTAGCGCTGAAATCCAAATTGCCAATCCGGAGCCCGTTAGTTGTAGTTTGAATATTATTTGCCTTAAATTTATTTCCCTTTGAAAAAGGTATGTTCAAACTAAGGCTGGCAGCGGGTTTGTTTAGTTGCAAATTAATAGCAGGTTCTTCCATTATAACCTGGTCAATTGAAATTCCAGGAAATTTCGTAATGCCCGCGTTCTCTTTTACCGGGGCATTTTGTGTGAAATAATTAACTACAGGAGATTTTATTACGGCTAAATTCAAATGAAGATCATTCGTAAAAAAAGAATTGATATTGCCATTAAAATGAACAGACGGCGCATCGATGAGCAAGGTGCCTGCATCATTTATATGTTCAAAGTGAAATTTTGAAAACTGCTGTTCGTTATCTGATAAAATAAAATTTTCAGCATTCATTCGAAGCGAAGCGTGAGAAATATCCATCTCTTTTCCCTTTAATTTGAGTCCATTTATTTGCAGCGGACTTGTGCCGTTTTTTATTAGGGAAGAAATATTAATTTCTTCAACAAACGCATGGCTTTCATTTCCACCATTTACATTTAATAATTTTATTTGAGTTTGCTTTCCTGAAATATTTTTAAGCAACAGGGGAACATTATTGTTGCCTTCTTTTTCGGGCTGCAAGGTGTTCAATAAAACCGTTCCACGCTCCCATTCCAGGCCGTCCATTATGATACTTCCATTGCTCTCGTCGTTGTAAATATTTTTTATCGAGACGTCTTCTATCTTTGCATCAATGCCTCTCAGGGCGCTGTTAAAGAATAATTGACCGGCATGAATATCGTCATTCGCTTTAAACTGTACATTTTGTAAACTGGCCATGATGTCTCCAATTTTTAAATATCCGGCCGGGAAAAATAAAGATTCAACGTCCTTTTGCCTCACATGCTTATAGTCCACCACGTTATTTGCCAGGAGGCTTAGATCAAATCCCTGCAATTGAAGGTAGTTGCCGCTTCCCCATTTAATATTGATCCTGCCATTTTCAATCCTGAGTCTATCGATCTCCATGAAGTCATCAAATGTGTGACGTGAATTAAAAATCAATGATTTTTTTGAGATACCGGTTTTGGCAACCTTTCTTAAATTAATAACCGGCTCGTGCAATATTCCCTGCGTTGCTTTTAGGTTTTGTTTAAAAATTAATTCGGGCCAATCCATACCCAGCAGTTCGAAATAGGGCATCGTGTAATCCCGGTAATTCCTCATCTTATCCAAACCTGGCGCAGTGTGAATTGAAAAATTATTCAGCAGAAGTTTATCATTTGCAAAACGCACACTGTCAAAAGAATAAATACATGAGCTATCTGCATTGTAAAGAGTATAGCCTTTAATGATCATCTCAAAGTTCTTAATAGAAATGGGCTGTGAAGAATCGGGGTTGATACGAAGATCTTTTATTTGAAAATTTCCCTTTGCTGAATTGATGAATACATGTTTTTGTTTCCGCGAAATATTTACATGGATATCTGCATTTTTAACCCCAACGAAACCAAATTCTAAATTTCCGGAGAACTCTTTTAGAATTTTTTCCAGGTCAGGTATGCCTTTAAGCGCAATGCTGCTATCAGGATCCGCCGGATTAAGATTAATAGTTGACACCGGGTTTTCACAATAAACAGAGTCCGCTTTAATAAGATTCGTTTTGTATAAAGTATCAAAATTGACACCGATCAGTGCCAGCTTTTTAAACAGGATGCGATAGTTATTATTTGATGTTTTCGAAGGCAGCGCGATGATGGTGCAACTGTCCAATATGATGCTTCTTCCCTGGAGTACCCGCAGTTTTTTGAACAGCAGCTTATGCATTCCATCCGTGAGTGAAATGTCCTGGTTAGTAGAGCTGAAAATTATATTTTTTTTGTTTAAAGACTGGCCTGGTATTTCTTCCTGCTTATTCATGTTTTTAAGGGTGAAATAAATATTGGAAAAAACCACAGGTCTTTTAGTCGGATCTCTTTTATTAATAAGCGTGAGCCTCGCGTTCAGGATAGAAACCGATTGAGTATGTAACGTGGTAATAGCGTCCTGAACAGAATTGTAGAGCTTACCTAATTCCGATCCGAGAGACAAATTATTTTTCAAATTCGAGCTATCCTTTTGCCAACTAAACACTTCTATGTTTGGATCATAAAATTTTATCTGCCTTATCTCCACCGGTCTGTTTGTAAGCAACGACCACACTGAATTGGTATGAAGAACCACTTTACTAAAATGCACCTGGTAGGTGATTGGCTCGTTAGCATTTTTTTTACTCGTGATGATCGCTTTATGAATTTTTATTTCATCAGAAAAAATATTAAAGTTCATGTGTGAAAGTTCGAGGGTAAGCTTTCCTCCTGACCTCTCGGTTACTAATTCTATGAGAAGCCTCTTGGCATTACTCACAAACCAGATGTGAACACCGGCAACAGCAATTATAAGAACGCCAATTGCAATAAGAGCCGGCTTTACAGCTTTCCTTCGAAAAAATTGTTGAATTTTTGCTGGCATGAGAAATCGGGCAATTAGTAATTCATAATAGTTTTCACAGTCATGATTTTTATTTGAAGAAAGAGAGTTCTTTATTTGAAGAAATAAATTTATAACTACTAAACGGAAAAATAAGTCTGTGGGAAGCCATAGCTCAATTTTTAATCAATCAACAAATAAAATGAAATGAGATGCACTTCAATTATTGGAGTTGTTTATTTATTTCAATATTAACAAACCGCGGGATCAATATTTAATTATAATTTCTGAAAAAAGGCGGTGTAGAACAGAGCCCTTACATCTGAAAAATTTATTATTTTTAAATTCGCGCTAAACAAAGGTGCATTCCAAATTGGCGCAAGGTTGCCAACCTTCATTAAGTTTAGGTTGAAAGCACCAGGCTCCAAGGTTGGCAACCTTTGAACCCAAAGCGACAACTTTAAATTCACGCTAAACAAAAATCTTATGGCAGACGAAATTTGTATTCACATCAAGGAAGTGGAAGAAATGAAACTACCCAGGAAATATGTATGCGAAGAATGTATAAAGATCAACAGCGACTGGGTGCATTTACGCACTTGCCAAAAGTGTGGCATCACTTTGTGTTGCGACGACTCACCGCACAAGCACATGACACAACACTATCATAAAAGCAGCCACCCGGTAATTATATCTGCGGAACGGGGAGAAAGATGGCTGTGGTGCTATAAGGATGAACTGTTTGTTGAATATTGACCGTGCATCCTGTTAAAAATATAAACTTGTCATACTTGATTTTTTCACCTGCCATAGACCAGAAAAAGGTAAAGCGTGCAAGCAATGCTCATTACAAAAAATTAAAAGCGCTATTCAATAAAATTGGCGATAATCCCGAAGGAGAAACGCTTCATCAATTCCGGGTAGAATATAAAAAGTTGCGAGCCTTTTTGCGAATGCTCTCAAAAAATGAAGCCGGTTTAAAAATAAAAGTTTCCAAAAAACTGAAAAAAGTTTATACCATTTCCGGCTCCATCCGTGATTTACAATTACAACAGGAGCGAATAGCCGAAGCTTCGAAAACGCCTATCAAAAAACCACGAGCCTATTTAACTTTGCTGAAAAAAGAAATTGAAAAATTGCAGGCGGAACTATCTGAAATGATCCGTGAAAAACCGGTGAATGAAAGCAAAAAGAAAACAGATTCACATCTTCCCGATGAATTTACATTGACCAGCTTCAAAAATTTTATACAGGAAAAAAGAGCAGAAATTGAAGCCATTGTTTTATCCGGCTATTTTAGTGATGACAGGATCCATTCGATTCGTAAAAAGCTAAAAGACCTGGTTTATAATATGAAAGAATATAAGGATGCAGCGGCGGACATAGCATCCGCCGGCATTTGGGCACAAAAGGACGAAGCCTATTTTAAGCAACTATTAGAAGAGTTTGGGAGTTTCCAGGATAAATGCACCGCAATAGATTTATTAAAATCGCATGGGCTCAGCGGTTTAAATTCGAACAATCAACAGCAATTGCTGCAAATAAAAAATCGTTGGATGCGTGAAAAAAATATGATGAAGAAGGCGCTGATGGCTAAATTAAAAACTGACTTTACTTCACGTTAATTGGTCTTTGTATTCAGGATTAATCTATTTAAATTTTAAATTAATTTAATAAAAAAGTTATGGCAAAAACAACCAAAGAATATTTTAAAACGAAAGGAGAAAACCTTCTCAATAAAATAAAGGAGCTTATTGAAGAAGGCAATATACGGAAGATCACCATACACGATAAAGAAGGAAAAGAGATGATGAGCTTTCCACTTACTTTAGGAGTTGTAGGAGCTGTGCTCGCGCCGGTATTAGCCGCCGTTGGGGCTTTGGCTGCTTTAATAGGCGAATGCTCTATCACAATTGAGCGGGAGGAAGAATAGTTGAAATGGTGGTTCGTGAGACATCTGCTGTGAAAGACAAATAAATTTTTGTGGATTTAAAATGCACAAGGGGTTGTGTTTTAAGAATTTTTTGATAGTTACTTTTTGCATAAAAAGCAATATCAAATAAACGTGGCTGCCATAAGATAGCGCCAGTCAAAGTTTCCGGCTTCCAGGGCATTCATTGGCTTTATTTTTTTTTGCAAAACTGAAGATTTTAAAATTTGTTTTGCAACCAGTTTCTTTTTAGCCTCGTGTATATAATCCTGCAATACCGGATTTGTCATCCACAATTTTTGCGGTGTTTCAAAACCAATTTTATCTGTTCGCCACGTTATTTCTGATGGAAGAATATGGGCCATACTCTTTCGCAATACATATTTGGTAAAGCCTTCCCGGATCTTAAATTGAGACGGCAATGAAAAAATAAATTCAACCAACTGGTGACTAAGAAAAGGAAGTCTGACCTCAACACCATGTGCCATAGAATTTCTATCAGCGTAGCGCAACAATTCTTCAAGCCCCATTTGAAAAGTATTGAAATATAAAATATCATTCAATTGACGAACGGTTGGTTTGTACAAATACGACGTATCAAAATTTTCTTTTAAAAAATCCCGGGCAATAGATGGATGATTTCTTTGCGCTGTCGAAACTCTTGAGGTAAGTAATTTCGCAGTAAGTTCAGGAAAAAAAGCAGCGATGTAATTCCTGTAATTCCATCCTCTGTCCGATCCCGGATCACTTATTAATTTTCTTTCTGCTGCGGAATTTGTTATCCCTTTGGAAACAAGCAGCTCCTGCCAGTACCAATGATAATATTTTGTATAGCCCGCAAGAATTTCGTCTGCTCCCTGGCCATCCAGCAATACCTTAACCCCATGATGCTTCGCCATTTCAAACACTTTATATTGCGCCATCATAGCCGAACTCTGAAACGGTTCTTCCTGGTGATAACAAATATCTTCAAATGAACCGAGAAGTTCATCAATGCCTGGAGATACCTGGTAATTCTTAAATTCTAAATTCTTTGAAAGCAGGTTTATATACTTCGATTCATCATTTGCAAAGCCGGGAAAAATTGCAGAAAATGTTTTGAGATTTTCTAAATTATAACCTGGCAAGTCCTTCGCAAAGTAGGTAAGAACAGTTCCAACAATGGACGAGCTATCGAGTCCTCCGCTTAGGCTGGTGCCAATGGACACATCACTGCGCAATCTTTTTTTTACTGCGTCATTAAATAATTCGGAGAAATGCTCAACACAATTTTCAAAATTTGGATCAGCAATTTTTTTGCTCTTATCTATTAACCAATACCTCGCAATGTTTATTTCTTTTGTTTGTAAATTATATTTTAGAAAATGTGCCGCAGGTAATTTTTTTATGTTGGAATAAAAAGTGGCGAATGGATCTATCGGGTTTTGTGTAAAGCCCAGCGTAATAAAATTCAGCAGCATAGAGCTATTCATTTCTTTAGAAATTCCCGCTGCCCAAAGCGCTTTCATTTCGGAAGCAAAAAAAAGAACAGCCTTATCTTTATCAAAAAAATAAAAGAAAGGTTTTTCTCCGAAACGGTCCCTCGCTGCAAATAAATTTTGTTCTGCTTCATCCCATATTGCAAAGGCAAACATGCCGTCAAAAAAATCCACGCATTTTTCTTTATAACAATGATACATGGCTAATATAACTTCTGTATCCGTTTTGCTAACAAATGAAAATCCTTTTTTAACCAGGTCTTCTTTCAGTTCTAAATAATTATAAATCTCTCCGTTAAAAACTATGGTATAACGGTTCAAATAGTGCATTGGCTGATTACCGCTCGCACTGAGATCAATTATGGAAAGGCGCGTATGTCCAAATCCAACTTGGTTTCCCGGGTTTATCCAATGCCCTTTTCCATCGGGACCGCGGTGCTGCAAAACATCGGCCATCTCATTGGGCTTAGCCTCATGAATAAGCGTAATATCCTGTGATATAATTCCTGCAATTCCACACATGAAGCAAATATCTCAATTAATTTATGGAAAGGCCGCTTCATATTTTTCAGTAGTAGAAAATGAGTGACGCACAATTAATTGTATTGGAATTACCACTTTTAAAAAATGAATTGAGAAGATAATTTAATACCCAAAAATCATACTTTCGTTTAGGAGGAATAAGCCAATGAGATCAACGTTTTATTTGAAGCGATTATACAAAAGCAACAAACTTTTATTTGCCGGCATACTTTTTTTTATTCTTTTAAATCTTGCCGCTAACTTCATTTTTAAGGCCGAGCATACACCGGTTTTCGTCTGGGATCTTTACGCCCGCCCAATACCAGAGCAGCCCACCTATTCTTTTTTAGAAGTAAAATATAATGATGACCGCTTACTAACGTTCCCGCATACCTGGAAAGAACCGGAGAAATTATTTTTTACGAATACGCTCGATCATTTTATTACGATGATAAAAAGCAACGGAACTGATCCGCTTAAAGATTATATCGATCGCTGGAACAACAAACATCCTTTTTTTAAAAACAAATTACCCGGCCTGAAATTCTATGACGACAGCGTTGAGGTAAAAAAATTTCCGGCGTGGTACAAAAGATATCTTGAACAATATATACAGGCGCCGGTTTATAAAATAGATGTTTATGAAACAACGATTTCGTATTTAAATAATGGCGAAATAAAAAAAATATCCTCCACTTTGATATATAAGTTATTATGATAAAAATTGAGGATGAAAGACAGAGGATCGTTATCAGCCGCCTTGTATTTTCATTTATTTTTATCGCTTTGATGTTCCGGTTTTTATTGCACGCTACACCCTCCCATCTTTTGCAGCCGCCTTTCTTTTTGCTTGGCCTGGATTTTACTTACTGGCTTTATCACTTCGCAGGAATTCAGCATCTTATTATTTATAGCCAGGCCGGCGCTGCCATTTTCGATACATGCTTAATGGCTTCCTGTATCTTATCTATTCTATTTCCTTTAAAAAAAATATGGGTCATTTCATTTAGTGTTTTATTTTTTCTTTATGCCATTACTTACAACACGTATATTGTTCATCATGCGCATCCGCTCACTATGATGATGTTGATCACCATTCCATTTTGGTTTAGAAAAAATGAAACCTGGCAATTGATATGGGAAGGCATGCGCTATTATATTTGCTACATTTATACGATGTCATTTATCTGGAAGATATGGATCAGCAATTCTTTTTTTTATTGGAACCAGGGCGTGGGCTCGGTGAAGCTGAACTTAGCGGAATATTTATATCACAACCCCGGCATGTGGATGGCAATTATTTTTAAATTTTTTATTGCCCATCCTTTTCTTTTAAACATGGGTAACACGATTATCTTTTTAGCAGAAGGCCTGATGGTTGTTGGTTTTTTTACAAAGAAGTATGATCGTATTTTAATGTTATTACCTGTTATCATTCATGTATGCAGTTACTTTTTCGCAGATGTTTTTTTTATTGAAATGCTGGTGTTGGTTTTTGCTTTTTTTACTCCGCACGACACGGAAATAATTGCCGGAAAAATTCCATTAATTATAAAACATTGAAGATGCGAAAACACCTGATGCGAAAAATTTTCAGAATGAGAGATGACCTTGGACTAAATTTTTACATAGCTCATTTTTTTTCAAAATATATTTTACGGCAGAACAGGAATGTAACATGGGCTATACATCATACCAGCACCGTATATCATCCTGAAAATATTACGAGAGGAAAAAATGTATTTCCCGGTGATTCGCCGGGAAATTATATAGAAGCATCTCATGGAATTTCTATTGGAGACTATACAAATATTGGCCCCAACGTGGGAATTATATCTGCCAATCATGATCCCGTTAACAATGCCGTTCTCGTGGCAGCATCTCCTATAGTAATTGGAAAATTTTGCTGGATCGGTATGAATGCGGTTATATTACCGTCAGTGGAATTGGGCGATTTTACTATTGTTGGCGCTGGTGCGGTCGTAACTAAAAGCTTTAAGGAAGGTTATTGTGAAATCGCAGGTAACCCTGCTCAAATTATTAAAAATTTAGATAAAAAGATCTGTGAGCAATTCAGTGCAACCAAATTATAAGAGCCTTCTTATTCAAAAATCCTTTTATCTTTTTTTGGGGAAAGCGATGCCCGTGCTTATCCTGTTTTTAATTACCATTATCTTTTCAAGGCGGCTTAGCTATGATGAGTATGGCACATTTCAAAGTGTATGGATGTACGCTAATATTGTAAACGTGATCCTCAGTTTTGGACTGGGTGCTGTGATACTTTCCACCAACATGGCTTTTCTTCTTTCTTTCATCAAAAAGAACCAAAAAATTCTTATCTCTTTTTATATTTTATTATCATTAACCACGTTGCTTATATTTTTTCTTTTTGCAAAAAACTTCAACGCTGCCACGAAGTTTTTGCTCATTGGGTTTATAATAATTCAAAATACGATTGCTGTTGTCGAAAATCTTTTGATAAAACAAGGAGGAGAAAAAAAAGCCTTCTTAATTAATTTTTTTTATTCGATCTTATTTTTTGGAACACACCTGTTTATTCTTTTTACGAATTATTCATTAGCACATCTTATTATAGTTGTAACCATTATTTCAGTTATAAAATTTTTTATAATTATTTTTTTTACCCGTGTTCAGGCAGGTAATGTCGCGATAAATGATGACAAAAATTTTATGAAACATTGGGCCTACCTGGGGTTTAACGAGATCCTGGGAATCATAGCTAAATGGATTGACAAGATTTTTCTTCTGTACCTTCTCACAGCCACAGACTTTGCTATCTTTTTTAACGGCTCATTTGAAATTCCGTTGTTTGGTCTGCTGGTAAGCGTTACAGGAAATTTTTTGCTTATTGAAATTTCAGGCAACACCCGGTTGACGGACAAAATAGTTTCGCTGTTCAGGGAAAATTTTAATATGCTTTCATCCATTGTTTTTCCATTATTTTTTTTCCTGTTTTTTTTTCGCGAGGAACTTTTTATGCTGGTTTTTAAAAATAAGTACCAGGCTTCTTTACCTGTTTTTTTAATAAGCATTTTTGTGTTGCCGATACGTATCAATAATTACACTGTCATTCTGCAATGTCTTTTACAGGGGAATAAAATTATGTGGGGCTCGATACTCGATATACTGATTGCAATTATTTTAATGGTGCTGCTTTATCCTAAAATGGGAACCCAGGGAATAGCGCTTTCTATCGTGATTTCTACCTGGTTCCAGGTCGTATATTATTTATGGCATTCTGCCTCCGGGCTGCATATTTCAATTCTTCGCCTGGTGCCGGCCAAAAAATTATTGATCAAATTTTTTGTATTGCTGGCAGTTTACCTCCTCTTATCTTTATTGGTGCAAAATCTGGCAATAGCAGTAAAGCTGATCCTGGCCTTCTTAATTACCACAGTCGCTGTTATCGCCGGCATGTGGAATTATTTAAAATCTTTCTTTTATAAAAATTATGGCATGGACACGTAAAATAACTTCGAATGCTAAAGCTGAGATCAATACAGGATTTGGCGTAAATCCTTCGAACTATGGAGGAAGATTTGTAAACAAGGATGGCAGGCCAAATATTGAAAAAAGCGGCATCAGCTTTCTCGAAAAAATAAGTTGGTTTCATACGATGCTCTTAATGCCGCGATGGAAGTTTTTTGCCATTATCCTTATTTTTTACATATCTATTAACCTGGTTTTTGCCACCATTTATTTTATGGTTGGGGTAGATACACTTGGTGAAATTCCGTCGCCTTCGCAGCTTACCAATTTCGCTGAATCTTTTTTTTTCAGCACTCAAACATTTACTACTGTTGGCTATGGACGCATAAGCCCGATCGGCTTTTTATCAAGTTCCATTGCCGCATTTGAAGCGTTGCTGGGTCTTCTTAGTTTTGCTTTGGCTACTGGTCTGTTGTATGGAAGATTTTCAAAGCCCGTGGCCTACCTGCGTTTTAGCGATAACGCATTGATAGCGCCCTACAAAGATATCAATGCACTTATGCTACGAGTTGCGCCATTTAAAAACACTAACCTGGTAGATGCAGTCGCCACGGCAACGCTCGGAATGATCGTTGAAGAAAATGGCGTGAGCGTAAACAGGTTTTATCCACTCGACCTGGAATTTAGTACGGTTACTTCTCTTACTTTAAGCTGGACGATTGTTCACCCGATTACTGAAAAAAGTCCGCTCTATAATTTTACAAAAAATGATTTTGAAAATATAAGAGGCGAAGTGCTTGTTTTCATCAGGGCCTTTGATGATATGTTTTCCAATATTGTAGTAGCAAGAAGCTCGTATGTTTTTGGTGAAATTTATTATGGAGGTAAATTTGAGCCGATGTATGAAAGAGCCTCCACGGGAGATAAAACTATTATCTACCTGGA
>JALZAJ010000371.1 GCA_030948465.1 Bacteroidota bacterium | reverse complement strand
AATAAGAATCATCTTCTGTTTCCTGATCGTCATTTGATTCAGTTAAGTTTTCAAGCTGCTGCTCAACAACAGGTGGAACAGGTTCCAATGGAATTTCCTGGGCGTACATACGGACAGGAAAACAATTCAATACTATAAAAAATGAAAGTGACAGGAAAGGTATGCCGCTATTAATTTTTCTCAATCTCTTTAGATTTGAAGTTAATAATCAGCATCAATCCGGGACTAAAGCCAAGTTGCGAATGATAAGCGGCACTTATATCGAGACGTATATCATTCCAACTTATACCCGCTCCCGCGTATGGGGATTCATTTTCGGAAGCTATTCCTACCCTTGCAAAAAATTGCTTTGCAAAATTATATTGAACACCCGCAGTCACGTTCACCGGCAGATCTTCCTGCTTAACGATTTCAGCGCTCACCAAAAAGTTTTCAGACGCCTCATATCCTACACCAAATTTATAAATGGAGCCAAGCTTTTCGTTATCAGTTTTACTAAGCGTGCCACCGATTGGATTATAAAAATGAATTCCCGCATGAAGCTTATCCGTAAGATGGGCAATAGCCCCAAGCTCAAAATTCACGGCCGACGAATTTTGATATCCAGGAATTCTTAATGAATAGTAATTAAATTTTACGCCGATATCAAGCTTACTTCCAAGGCTTCTGGCATAGGCGATTCCTATTTGAGATTCATTGTAATTTTTAAACCCAAAGTAATCTGCCTGGAAGCCAAAATTCCCTTGTTTGGTTGGGAGTGCTATAACTGCAGAATACATATTCGTTTCAGCAAGTAAAAATCTTCTTTCGCCATATACGCCAATAGCCATATTTTTTATTTGGGCGAGTGATGCCTGGTTAGAAGTGAATGAAAATGCGTCAACATGATCCAGGCTGTAAGCCCCTAACCCAATGTAGGAGCCAGCTACAGGCCTTTTTAGAGATTGAGCGGTGCTGGCAGCGTTAGCCAATACCAATAGACAGAGAAGGTAACCTTTTCTCAATAGCAGTGTTTTTAGTAAACGATTAAATATATAAATTAAAATCAAGTTGGAAGTGTTTCTTTAAAAAATAATAGGCAGATGGCCTTGGGGAGATTAATTTTGCGCCATGCAATTATTGGACGGAAGGCTTGCTTCACAGGCCATTAAAGAAAATCTTAAAAATAAAATTTCAGAATTACAGACGCTTGGAAAAAAATTACCGTACCTCGCGGCAATATTGGTTGGCAATAATCCTGCGAGCGAGACCTACGTTGCATCGAAAGTAAAAAACTGTAAAGAAATTGGTATTACATCTACCCTGATAAGGCATGAGGAGACTATTACCGAAGAGGCTCTTTTAGAAAGTATTAAAGAATTAAATAGTAATGAAGATGTCGATGGAATATTACTTCAGTTACCTCTTCCCGGTCATATATCTGAAGAAAAAGTTATCTACACAATTTCTCCCGAAAAAGATGTCGATGGATTTCACCCGGTGAATGTTGGTAAAATGGTTCTGGGTTTTCCCTCTTTCGTTTCGGCGACACCGTTTGGAATTCTTTTACTTCTTCAACATTATAAAATTGACACGGTTGGTAAAAATGTAGTGGTAATTGGAAGAAGTAATATTGTAGGCACTCCTATAAGTATTTTGCTATCGAGGAATACAGAGTTTGGAAACGCTACGGTTACACTCTGTCATTCGCGTACAAAAAATATTAAAGAACTTTGCAAGCAAGCTGATATAATCATCGCAGCAATTGGGAAGCCTAATTTTGTAACAGCCGATATGGTAAAGGATGATGCCGTGATAATTGATGTTGGCATAAACCGGGTAAAAGACGATACAAAAAAAAGCGGCTATGCGTTAACGGGAGATGTTGATTTCAAAAATGTTTCATTGAAGCCAGGGTTCATTAGCCCGGTTCCCGGAGGAGTTGGTTTAATGACGATTGCGGCTTTGCTGATGAATACCTATAAAGCATGTGTAGAAAGAGAACGGCAGTAGTTAGCAAAGATCAATCGCAATGGGGCACAAATACTAAATACCCCTGATAAACTAATCAACTGATCACTGGTAAACGGATCACCAATACCCATTACAATTATGATTTCTGAAATACCTATAAACACAACCACTTTCCTTCCGGTAATGGAATCGTTTTATACATTGCAGGGAGAAGGATTTCATCAGGGAAAAGCTGCTTATTTTATAAGGCTTGCGGGTTGTGATGTTGGCTGTGTATGGTGTGATGTAAAAGAGAGTTGGGATAAAAATTTATATCCAAATCAAAGTATTGATCAAATTGTCGAGGGTGCCAAAAAGCACCAGGCTCGTTTAGCTGTGATAACCGGTGGGGAGCCTACCATGCATAACCTGGACGAGTTAACTTTTAAACTACAGAAAGCGGGGTTTTCTACAAATATTGAGACGTCCGGTTCACATCCGTTAAGTGGATCATGGGATTGGATTTGCCTGTCGCCAAAAAAATTCAAACCACCGCT
>JALZAJ010000273.1 GCA_030948465.1 Bacteroidota bacterium | reverse complement strand
ATCATGTTCGCCCAGGTGCTTCTGTTTCTGCATTGTGGAAATACAACAATTGCCGGATAATTCTCCATGATGCTGTCGTTGGTAAAAACCGATCCACCGTGATTTAGCTGGGAAGTATTATTGTCCCCGCGCTCACCGGAGCCGTGGAGGAATATTATTAAAGGGTACTTTTCTGTTGAATCATATTTTGCCGGAAGCAAAAGGCGATAGGGTAAGGTATCGCCCTCCTGCACATACCAATATTTCTTAAATGCCCCATGGTGTTGTGCCAGAGCGATTACCGGCGTTAGAAATAAACAGAGTAGGAAGGAAGTTATTTGATTCTTCATTGGTGGCTTTTATTAAAATAAACACTATTGAAACCTAATTTATGCAAACCATTTTGAATATCAGGAATATTCATAAATAATTTCCAAAGTAAGCCGGATCTATAATTCTCTATCATGACGATGATTGGCCCCTGGTCAATAGCCAAATGCGTTTTTGCATACCAGTTATGTGATTCGCTGAAGCCATCCGAAAAGCCAAAAGGCCCCCATATTTTATTGCCAAGATCATAGTAAAAATGTTTCAATGCCTGCATGCTATATTCCGGTGTATAGGGTAGAGAAGATAAGGCCGCCGTTGGTTGTATCACTCCCAAATCTACTTCAGGGCAATGGGCGACATAACCTTTGTAGCTGTCTCCTGCAGTAAGTCCCCAGCAATTTTCTCCATATCCTTTATATTTTTTAGGGTTCTCAATACAGTAGGCTCTGTTGATCAGCGTATGATTTTTTGTTTGCTCCGCATAATCAATATCATTATCGTCTTTTAAGCCATTAGGATCAATTCCCATATAAGTGTATTGTTCAAAAAACAATGGACCGCCTTTTTCGAAATTTCCAAGCGGAAGTTTTATTCCATAATAAGAATTTCCGTTTTTCCAACTCGCGCTTTTGACCCATGAATTCTTATATAGCTCTTTTGATATGGAATGCCATGGTGATGAAGCTGCGATTACATAAGTTATTAATGCTTCATCATAACCATATACCGGGAAGTTCATATCGAAATCGTTGTACGGACTCCAGTGCCAGTATAAAAGTTTGTTATCGGCTTTGCTGTGCCAGTTCCAGTCCGCAACATCCCACATTTGTTGAATACGGTTTCTGAAATATTTTTCAAAGGGAGTATCACTATTAAAATATTCCCTGGCACATAAAAGCCCCATAAATAAGTAGGATGTTTCCACAATATCAGCGCCATCATCCAGTCTTCCAAACGGTATCGTTCTGCCTGTAGCGCCATTCATAAAATGGGGATAGATGCCGTGGTAGCAATCGGCTTTAATTAAGAAATCCACAATCTTTACCAAACGCTTCAAGGCAGTGTCTCTTCCAATCCAGCCGCGATTTACGGCAACTATTGTTGATAGAATTCCAAAGCCTGTTCCACCGATGGCGCAGGCTTCCGGACCAAATGTTCCTTTACTGAAATTGGGTTCATCGTTCGCTTCGTTGATATAATCCCAATAATAATTAGCCTTAACGGTATTGTCCCGCTCTCTTGCCAGGCCGCTCACCGGATGGGCGTAATGCCAGAAGAACCTGAAGGTCTGACGTTGCACAACATCGAGTAGCGCTGAATCGGAAAGGCCTTTGATGATACCAACCGGTGGGATGGAATCAGCCCCATCCCAACCCTTCCCCGAAGGGGAAGGAACTAACTTAGAAGACTGGACTGAATTTCTTTCAGGTATAGAACAAATTGACTCAAACAGGATAACACAAGAGATAAGGATTAATTTCATTTCCATTACTTATTTTTTTATTCAGCTTTTAACTTCTTCAACCCATTTTTTACATCATCGTTACTCATAAATAATTTCCACAAAAGCCCGGTTCTATAATTCTCTATCATAACGGTCATGGGTGCCTGATTCAATCCCATTTAGCCCCATCCCAACCCTTCCCCGAAGGGGAAGGAACTAACTTAGCAGGCCAGACAAAATTTGCAATTGAAGACTGATTACTTATTTTTCTGTTTCAGCTTTTAACTTCTTCAACCCATTTTTTATATCATCGTTACTCATAAATAATTTCCACAAAAGGCCGGTTCTATAATTCTCTATCATAACGGTCATGGGTGCCTGATTCAATCCCATGTAAATTTGCGAACACCAGTTTTGGGTTAGATTAAAGGCATCGCGAAAACCATATTCGCCCCAAAGAAATTTTCCATAATGGTAATAATAGTTCTTTAATGCTTTCATAGATTCATTGGGTGTGTAGGGGAACGAGCTAACGGCGCCCGTAGGTGCTATTCGCCCATCGTCCCTTGAAGGTACTGGCTCGTTAGCGCCGTAATGATATGGACCATCACTTGCAGTGAGTCCCCAGCAGCTATCGCCGTAGCCTTTATAATTGTTTGGATTTTTTAAACAATAACGGTAATTGATCAAAGCTATATTTCTATTATTCTTAAAATAGTTAGTGTATTTATCGGTAATAAAATGCGGGTCGTAACCGAGATAAGAATACTGCGTAAAAAAAAGCGGGCCGCCATTCGAGACGCCAACATCAAGTTTAATACCGAAATAATTATTTCCATTTGTGTACATAGATCCATCTGCAGTGCCGCCCCAATTTATTCTGTATTGCTGACCAGTACTATCCTGGTTGGCCCAGCCGCTATAATAAAGACTGGCGGGAACTGCATGTGTTGGTGAAGATATCGCAAGCAAATAAGTAACCATCGTTTCATTCCATCCTGTCAGCCGGTGATTGATGATCCATGCTTTATCCGGTGACCAATGCCAGTACAAATATTTACTATCAGGATAACGCCTGTACCAGTCCCACTCCACATTTTCCCAGATGTTTGTGATCTTATCTCTTATTATCTTTTCATCATTATCCTCTTTGTTGAAATAAGTCCTTGCAGTTAATAAGCCCTGCATTAAAAATGAAGTTTCCACGAGGTCGCCGCCGTTATCACGCGGTCCAAAGAAAGGTTCTACTTTACGAGTTGGGCCATCAATAAAATGTGAAAACGCTCCATGAAATTTTTCTGCTTTCTCAAGAAAGTTTACAATTTTAAGAAATCGTTCCACCGATTGTTTTCTTGTAATAAATTTTCTTTCTGTACCAACGATCAACGCCATAATTCCAAAACCAGAGGCACCTGCTGCAACCATATTTTGCCTTCCGGGAATATTTTCTTTAGCGAGTCCGCTTATACGTTCTGCGTTATCCCAATAATACCTGAAACAGGCTTCCTGCACCATAGTGAGTAATTCATCATCCGTCATTGGTTTTGTTTTGACAGAAATCATATTTGATAAATTGCTTTCTTCATATTTATAATTAAGAAATGAAATCTTATAGTTGTAACTTTTTCCTGTAGTTCCTGTAAAATCAGCGTAGCGGCTTATTTCAGGAGATTGTATCCCTACCGGCATAAAATCTTTTCCATTCTCTGAGCGGTAAATTTTTACGTACCTCACTGCACTATCAGCAATTGGTTTCCATGAAAGATCTACATGTTTTGCATAGCCCGCGCAGGAAACAATTTCAGGTAGTGTTGTAATTGCCGCATCTTTATTTTCAGGCAAAAATTCTACATCATCTATGTAAACAGTATGTTTATTGCCATCGCCGGCGTTTTGAGAAAATACAACACCGATAACAGCAGCCGGATCATTTTCATAAATTTTATTATCAAGGGAAACAGGCAGCAAAACAGTTTCCCATTTACGACGACTACTTATTTTATAAGATATTTTTTCTGAAAGGCTGCTGTCTTTATAAATAAGCTGAAATGCGGGACACTGCTGCTGTGTAGTATTTGGTGTTTCAATATAAATACTGAAAGAAAAATATTTTGCTGGTTTAAAATGATCCTGCCCACGAAGATCTTCCCGGTAAATAGCGGCACTCCATTTCCCACTTTTACCATTTACGTATTCCAACTGTAATGCATTGCCGGGCGCATGAAATATTTTATCGCTTACAAGTAATTTTTGATCTTTATTTTTTATTGAAGATGGAGATACGTTAGACGTTTTACTAAAAAAATAATCTCCCTGCATCATGCTGTTTTTGAAAATAGAGTAATCGTATAAACGCTCCTGCGCATGAGCAGTTACAGACATTAGAAGGAAATAAAAAAGCAATCTGTTCATCAATCTAAATGTTAAGCGGAAATTTCCTACCGTCGCGGAATATATTTAATCAGGACAAGGTTAGATTGTCATGTGGTCCTTAGCTCCCAGTCTTTAGATCTGCGTTTTAATTCATCGACAAAATGCTCCCAATTATATAAGACTGCGGGATCGTAATCAGCGCCATTAGGCCAAAAAATAGTTCTTACTTCAGGATCTATTTTCACCTTGTCAAAATATTCTTCATTTCTTAGAGGTCCATACATTTCACCTTTCAACACCGGAAGAAAATTTATTATTTTGGAAGAACTATCCTCAAAAATTATCTCAAGCGTATAAGGTGCAATTTTACGAATTGATTTTACAGAATGAATTTCGTGCAGCATAATTTATATTTTTATTCTAATGGCCTTATGGGATTTGGTAATCGTCCGGATTGCAGAAGATCCCAGTCCTGGATTAATTCGTCAATGTGTAATTCAGCCCAGGCTTCAACTAATCGCTTTTGTTTCCTTTGAAGATTTCCTGCTATAAGTTCAACGGGTGTGATACTAAAAACAGCGGAATCATCCTGATAATAAGCATGAAAATGCGGAGTATGATGTTGAGCACCCGCCTCAAGATACATGCGAATTATAATTCCGAAAAATCTTGAGAGTTCGGGCATTTCGACTATTTTAAAAATCAACTTTCTAAGTTACAAAATTAAAACTCTCTTCAAGTTACTTAGCCGGACGAATCGTTATTAACGTAAATAAGGACTTTCAAAACCTAATTTCTTTAAGCCTGCTTTTACTTCGGGGCAACTCATAAAAAGTTTCCACAACAATCCGGTTCTATAATTTTCCATCATTACCACAATCGGCCCCTGGTCAATTGCAAGATATTTTTTTGGATACCAATCCGCAGTTTCACTAAACGCATCATAAAAGCCATAAGGCCCCCAAAGTTTATTTTTCATTTGCGGGTCATTGTACCAATGCTTCATTGCAGTCATTGATTTATCAGGTGTGTAAGGAAATGATGACAATGCCGCTGTCGGAGAAATTACACCCAGGTCACTCTCTTCACCGGGGGCATGACCTGCATAGCCTTTCACTGAATAACTGGCCGTTAGTCCCCAGTCGTCCGGGCCATAGCCTTTAAACTTTTTTGGATTTGCCACACACCATTTATAGTTTATCATGGTAAGGTTGGTATTCTCCTTCCAGTAATCGGCATATTCATCTTTTAACCCATGCGGGTCTAATCCTAAATAAGAATACTGCGCCCAGAATAAAGGGCCTCCATACGGATTGTTTCCCTGGTAGTGCATTTGCAGCGTGTCACCAAATTCTACGTGAATAGATTCTATCTTGCCATCCTGCGCCCAGCCGTCATGATAAGTTGTTGCCGGAATGGAATGCGTGGGTGATGAAGCCGCCAACACATAAGTGATCAGGGTTTCATTATAGCCATGAATCGGGAAATTCATTTTCCATCCATTGTTTGGACTCCAGTGCCAGTACAAAACATTTTGCCCATGCTGGTACCAATCAAATTCCACTTCTTTCCATAATTTATCTATTCTTTGCGCAAGTGATTTTTCTGCCTCGTTCCCTTCTTTAAAATACTGGCGAACGCAAAGCAAACCCTGCAGCATATACGAAGTTTCTACCAGATCTCCGCCATCATCGTTGGAGCTGAAAGGTTTTACCTTACCAGTTTCACCATACCACCAATGCGGCCACGCTCCATGAAAATGATCTGCAGTTTCTAAAAAGTGAAGCGCCTTTTCAAGTCTTTGTCTTCCCTCATCGCGGGTTATAAAACCTCTTTCAATACCAACTAAAATTGCCATGACTCCAAAGCCGCTGCCACCACTTGTCACCGTGCTCTTATCGTTTTGGGGATAAATATTATCTGCATGAAAACGTTCTCTGGCAAGGCCGCTGTTTGGCTCAGCGCCATTCCAGAAATAATCGAAAGTTTGCTTTTGGACTAAGTCAAATAAAGAGGAATCGGATAAATTATTTTGGTTTACTGTGGTGTTATTCCCTCTTGCATTTTCTAATGTCTTGCCGCTTTTTTGAATAAAAGAATTGCAGGAAATTAATATAAGTGAGATTAGGAAAAAATATTTTTTCATAAAAGATGCAATCATTTTATATGATAAAAATACAATAGTATCAACATAAAAACGGCGCAGATATTAACCTGCGCCGTTCTTTTGTAAAGTCAAAAATTTTATTGATCCTTGTACAAAATTTCATAATATTCATTTGCCATGCGGTTGCTGTCAAATTGCACCTGCACATCACGCATCCCGTTCTTTACAATCTGTCTCCAGGTATCGTAATCTTCATAGTAAAGTGGAAGAATTTCTTTCTCCAATATTTCATACAATTTATTAAGGTCGTAATTGTCCTGTTCCTCTACATGCATATTCATGTAATCTGCAGGTGGCACCACAAATCCATTGTTACCATTATTAATAAACTCACAAATCCAGCCATCGTTAGTGCTTACGTTTACTGCACCGTTCATAGCTGCCGTCATGCCGCTTGTTCCACTTGCTTCTCTTGGCACTCTTGGATTGTTAAGCCATACATCAGCAGCCTGCTTCAACTGCTTGCTAAGGGTAAGTTCATAGCCGATGCATACCGCTACATTTTTATATTGTTTGCTTAGATGTACCAGGTGATTAAAATCGTTTATAGCCGGAAAGTCCAAAGGATAGGGCTTTCCTGCCCAAATGATTTGCACCGGATATTTCGGATTATTTAATAACGCTTCGAAACGATTGTGATCCCTGGTTATCAGCTCGGCTCTTTTGTAACCGGCAAACCTTCTTGCCCAGACAATAGTAAGTACATTTGGATTCATCACCTTACCAGTTTGGTCCGCTACAATTTCCAATGCATTTCTCTTTATATTTCTTTTTCTTTCGTCAAACCAAATGTCATTATATTCTTCCTTTGCCCTGTACAATTCTTTATCAGCCCAGTATTGCCAGTTCTGCGCATTGGTTATTGATTTGATCTCGCATATATCTTCATACTTCCCCCACATTTGCCGGCTTACTTCTCCGTGCAACTGCGAGACGCCGTTTGCCAAATGGGCAAAGCGCAAAGCGGCGAGGGAGTGATTAAAAAGATCGTCGGTCATACCGGTGAGTTCTCTCACTTTTTGAAGAGGAATTCCATTGAAGTAGCTCATCTTTTCGCAAAGAAAAATGTCATGTTTTTCATTCCCGGCTTCTTCAGGCGTGTGAGTAGTGAAGACAAGCCTTTTCTTCACTTCTTCTTTACTCTCAAATTTATTATACAAATAAAAAACAGAGCTTACACTGTGCGCTTCATTCAAATGATACAGATCAGGATTAAAATTTATTTCGTCCATCAATTTGGCTCCGCCAATACCTAATAAAATAAATTGGGCCATTTTGGTAGCAGCATTGCCATCATAAAGGCGATTGCATATAGTACGGGAGACAAAATCATTTTCGTGCACATCTGTGGTCATTAAAAAAAGAGGCGCAGTATTAAAGGTCTTCGGATTTAGATACAAGACTTTTACCCATACCGGATGATCGTGAATGTTTATTTGAAATAAAATGCCGGTATCTTCCAGGAAGTTGTAAATTTTTTCAATCCAAACTACCTTCAGGGTTTGATCTGCATTACGGGCCTGGTCGTAATACCCTTCTTTCCAGAGAATACCTATACCTACCAGGTTTTGCTTTAGCTCGTAAGCGCTTCGTAAGTGCGAGCCTGATAAAAATCCAAGGCCGCCGCTGTATATTTTTAAAGGCTGATGGATAGCAAATTCCATCGAGAAGTAAGCAACCTTTTTAGCATAGCGCGAATCAACTTCATAAGGAACGCTATAATTTTTAAAACTCATAATTATACTTATCCGGTTTTAATGAGGGCGCAAATATAAAAGTAAAAATTCAGAAACATACTGTTTTTACCATCTTAACGTGTCAATTTTACACAATTTATGAACGGAGCATTTTTTCTTTGGGAAAAAATTCTACAGCTTAACTTAAAAGGCATGTTACCACCTAACAAACAATTCAATCTATCATTCCCCACAAGAAATACACTCATGTTAAATTAAGGCTGTTATAACGCTACCGATATCCCACTAAGCCGCTAAGCACACCAAAAAAATTACTTTGTGGCCTTTGAGCCTTTGTGGGATATTCGTCAACACATAGTTAACATGACAATAACTTCTTTTTTGCCTGGCACCCAGCATCCCACAGATATACCTTGTAAAGCTGCTTTCGGTGTAAGCGCTTCCATCAATCCAAAATGATCATCGAACCTGATTTCTAAAATTTTTAATTGTCGAAAATAATTTTTAGATTTGCCTAAAATAATTTTTAATCAGTATGAAATTTTCTGAAAGTGAAGAAAACTACATTAAAAGTATTTATAAGCTCCAGGCTAAAACTGAAAAAGTAAACACTAATTCTTTAGCCAGTCACCTTAATACAAAAGCTGCTTCAGTGACAGATATGCTCAAAAAATTAAAGTCAAAAAAACTATTGGAATACAAACGTTATTATGGTTTTCGGCTTAATGAAACGGGCAATAAAGAAGCGCTTAAGATAATACGGCGACACAGGCTGTGGGAATTTTTTTTAGTAAGCAAGCTTGGTATAGAATGGGACAAAGTTCATGCTATCGCCGAGGAACTTGAGCATGTGAGCAGCGCTGAACTGGTAAAAAAATTAGATGAATATCTGGGCCAGCCAAAGGTCGATCCGCACGGAGATCCCATTCCGGATGAAAGTGGGGAAATGCCTGAGGTAAAACAAGTCGCCCTCAACGATTTTCCTTTTAAAAAAAATGGCATTGTGAGCGCTGTAAGTAATCAAACAAATGAAATGATGAAAATGCTGAACCACTATGGCATTGGTATCGGTTCACAAATTAAAGTGTTGAAGACATTTGACTTTGATGGCTCATTAGAAATTAAAATTTCAAAACAACCAGCCTGCGTGATAAGCGGCCAGTTTGCACAAAATATTTTTGTTTATGATGATTGATAAATTAAAGCACGATAATTCCTTAAGCGAAGTTCACGAAACGGTTGATATCAATTCAAGAAAAAAAGGATGGAAAAGAATATTTGCTTTTTTTGGCCCCGCTTACCTGGTAAGCGTAGGTTACATGGATCCTGGTAACTGGGCAACAGACCTTGCGGGGGGCAGTAAGTATGGTTACTCGTTAATATGGGTATTACTGATGAGTAACATTATGGCCTTATTGCTTCAGAGTTTAAGTGCAAGACTGGGAATTGTAAGAGGAAGAGACCTGGCGCAGGCTAACAGAGAAGCTTACCCGAAGGCTATTAATTTCATGCTATACATTCTTGCCGAAATTGCTATCGCTGCCTGTGACCTCGCAGAAGTACTTGGAATGGCCATCGGGATTCAATTGCTTACCGGGCTTCCCTTAATATGGGGTGTATCCATTACGGTGCTTGATACCTTTTTATTATTGTACTTACAGCGCATGGGCATCCGCAAAATGGAATCGTTCATCATTACATTGATTGCCGTGATTGGCGTGTGCTTTTTGATAAATATTATTATAGCTCAGCCGCAATTGCATGAAATATTAAAAGGGTTAATTCCTTCGCTGCCGGATGCAAAAGATTTATATGAATCCAAAGGCATGAAAAACGCTTTACCGAAAGAAACTGCCTTGTATTTGGCAATAGGTATCATTGGCGCCACGGTAATGCCTCATAATTTATATCTCCATTCCTCACTGGTTCAAACAAGAAAAATTCAAAAAACCAAACAAGGCATTAAGCAAGCTTTAAAATGGAGTTTTGTCGATACCGCCGTGGCCTTAAACATCGCTTTTCTTATCAATGCCGCAATCCTGATTCTCGCAGCCGCCGTGTTTTTCAAAACAGGCAGAACCGATGTGGGAGAAATAAGTCAGGCGTATCAATTGTTGTCACCCATGCTGGGATCGACCTTCGCTTCCACCTTATTTGCAATCGCATTAATTGCTTCAGGGCAAAGTTCAACGGTAACAGGAACCCTTGCAGGGCAAATAGTAATGGAAGGCTACCTGCGCCTGCGTATCAACCCAATTATCCGAAGGCTTATTACGCGTTTGCTGGCAATTATTCCGGCAATAATTGTAATTGGACTTTTTGATGAAAGCAAGGTTGACAGCTTGT
>JALZAJ010000263.1 GCA_030948465.1 Bacteroidota bacterium | reverse complement strand
ATGTTTCTTTTTATCAGGAGAGGAAAAAATATGATTTGCCGAAGTGATAATGATTTCATTACGCATGCTATCCACTGTGGCGCCGAGCATACTCACAATTTTTATAGCCGCCTGCTCATCATTACTGTTTCCGGCATTTTCAATAATGGTTGTGCCCCCGGCGATCAGGGCAACCGCACATGCACGCTGCATACTGCTTTTGGACGATGGGGCGTTAATAATTCCTGATACCCGGGATGGGGAGACACTTACTATCACTATACTATTTCGTTGAAAATTTCATGCAGATCATCCATTTTTATACGCTGCACGGATGCTTTGCCAATATGATCCAACACAACAAAGTTCATATCATTTCCCGCCTTCTTCTTATCGAGCTGCAGCACCTCCCATGCTCTGCGTTTATCGAAATTGAAAGCGACCGGCAGCTCATACTTTTCCAAAAGCTGCATTACTCTTTGCGTGTCAGTAGTTGCCAGCTTACTCATAGTTTCAGAAATACGACAGGCAGCAACCATCCCAATACTTACGGCATGGCCATGGGAAAGGTTACTGACGTTTTCAATAGCATGACCAATGGTATGACCGAAATTGAGAAGTTTTCTATCACCCGTTTCAAATTCATCTTTTGAAACAACATCGTATTTAATATCTGCATTTTGCCTGATAAGATCACCAACCAGGTCCACTGAAGATTGAAATTTCATTAAAGAATTTTGTTCAAGAAAGCCGAACATTTTTTCATCTTTAATGCACGCGTGTTTTATTATTTCTGCAAAGCCGTTGATCCATTCATCATCCGGCAAAGTTTCTAAAAACGTATAATCGAATAACAAAAATTCAGGGTGCCTGATAACGCCGACCAGGTTTTTATATACGCCTGCATCGATACCATTTTTTCCTCCTATTGCCGCATCCACCATAGCCAGAATGCTTGTAGGCACAAAGCCGAACTTTATCCCCCGCATATACACTGACGCTACGAAGCCGGTAACATCTGTAACGACGCCTCCACCAACGCCGGCAATAAACGTTTCCCGGTCGGCCTGCAATTTTATTAATTGATCAATAACCGTATCAACCGTCTGCTGATTTTTATATTGCTCGCCGGCCTTAATAACAATTACTTTTTTCCCTGAAAATTTATCGCCGTGCCATTTATAAATATTTTCATCGGTAATAAATATGGTTTTTTCTTTTGGAACGATCTCTTCAATCATTTCAAAATCAGCATCAAAATAGCAATCCATATTTTTGCCGGTAAAACTATATTTTACGGGATTTAACTCATTGCTCATTCATTATTTTATTCTGGTGATTAATACTTTCAAGATGCACTGCATCAAAATATTTGGTAATAAATTCTTTGCTTAGTCCAAGCTTTTCGCCCTTTATAAAAGCCCTTGCCAGAATATCGTTCCAGCGACTGGTCTGCAATATAGTGATGTTATTATCTCTTTTATATACACCAATTTTATCGGCTATTTTCATTCGCTGACCAATAAGTGTTAACAACTCATCGTCGATATGATTGATCTGCTCTCTTAGTGTAGCCAGTGCCGTTAGGAACTCTTTTTCATCGGTATTTTCCAAACGCCATATCAGATGATCGAGCATTTCAGCAAGCCGCTCGGGCGTTATTTGCTGTTTGGCATCGCTCCAGGCATTATCAGGATCAATATGGCTTTCGATCATGAGGCCATCGAAATCAAGGTCAATACTTTTTTGCGCAATATTTTGCAAAAGGGTGCGATTGCCGCAAATATGTGATGGATCGCAAATAAGCAGCATACCGGGATACCTGCGTTTCATTTCTATTGGCAAATGCCACATGGGAGCATTTCTAAATTCAGTATTGCCATAATTGGAAAAGCCGCGGTGGATCATTCCCACCTGCTTCATTCCCACTTTTTGAAGCCTCTCAATTCCTCCACTCCATAATTCAAGATCCGCATTGATTGGGTTTTTAATCAGCACTGGTATATCAACGCCACGTAAAGCATCGCATACTGCCTGTACGCTAAATGGATTTACGGTAGTTCTCGCCCCGATCCAGACCATATCCACATCAAACTGCAGCGCATCTTCAACATGCTTTGCAGTGGCTACTTCCACTGTGATGGGCAAGCCGGTAATTTTTTTTGCCTGTGCCATCCATGGAAGACCCTTCACTCCTATTCCTTCAAACATACCCGGCTTAGTGCGGGGCTTCCATATTCCTGCACGAAGCAAATCTACCTTTCCTGTTTTAGCAAGGCGGGTTGCGGTTTCCATTACCTGCTCCTCTGTTTCTGCACTGCATGGTCCGCTGATGATCATCGGACGTTTATTCCATTTTTCCTGCAGTAATTCTTTCATGTTTTTTGTTTCTGTTTGCATGTAAAATTAATTTTAAATAAATTATTTTATTAAATTCCGTTCGCCAAAGTTGTGATGCACTCTTATTAAAAAAACTGTGATGTGATTTTTTTTAAACTCTTAATTCCTGCTGTTTATTTTTCCATTCATTTAGTGTCATTATAAATTTTATTTCCTTTTTGCCATGTAATCCTGCTTCTTTCCAACCACGAGCTCTGTAAAATTTTTCAGCTCTTGTATTGGGGCTGGTGCTCAACCACACCGTTTCCCGCCCCTGCTTAAAATACCAATCCAGCATAAGTCCATGCAAGGTATTCCCAATTCCTTTTCCTTCATATTCAGGCAGAACAAATAACGCCCAGATATTGTTTTCTCTTACATCTGCGATGGCAAATCCAACAATTTTCTCATCCACTTCACACACCCAGCCCTTTCCGCGAGCCGTTAAAAACTCAGCACAGTCGTCATCAGTCACCACTCCGGGGCTGGACAAAACATTTTCTTTCACTGAATTTCTTACCACTTGTATCTGGTTTATATCTTTTATTTGCGCTTCTCTAAAAATCATTGTGTGCGGGCAAGGAAATTTCATTTTAAAATTCTTGATATTTTATTGGCATTCTCAATCAGCTCCGTTAAATATTCATAATTTTCTTTTTCCAGGCAGCTCTTAAATTTTCGTAACTGCGTGATGTGTTCATTCAGTACATCCAGCACATTTTCCCTGTTTTGACTAAAGACAGGAACCCACATAGCCGGGTTACTTTTTGCAAGCCGTACCGTACTTTCAAATCCACCGCTTGCTAATTCGAAAATGGCGTCTTCCTCTCTTTCTTTTTCCAGGACAGTGTTTGCCAATGCGAAAGAGGTGAT
>JALZAJ010000259.1 GCA_030948465.1 Bacteroidota bacterium | reverse complement strand
AAGGAAAATACTTTGTGGCCTTTGAGCCTTTGTGGGATATACGTCAACACATAGTTAACATGACACTTGTCAGGAATTTTACGAAATTAAAACTGAACAGCGCAAAAGAGAGCTTGATGTATACATGACTTATGCAAGATGTATTGAATACAATATCCGGTTTGAAATTCCCGAAGGTTATAAAGTGGAAGGTGTTGCTGCCTTAAATAAAAATGTATCCAATGACAACCGGTTTCTTTATTGCTGAAGCAAGCGCTACCGAAAAGATAGTTACCCTAAAAATAAAAAAACATTACCTGCATAATTTTGAACCTTCTAAAAGCCGGGATAAAATATTGAGTTCACCGATGCCGTATGGGACTGGGCAAATAGTAAATTATTATTAAAGAAAGGGTAGGGCGTTACCTATAACAGGAATGAAAAAAAACTCCGGATGATGAACATGATAAACCTGAAATATCTTAGCTCCTCTTAATTTTTTACCAGTGAAAATTATTTTAATCAAGTTAATTTAATTCACGGAATTAAATATTTCTATAGTCACACAGGGAATTACTTGTTCAACATTTTGTCCAGATAATTATAACTATTGGTAACATTCTGAATCGGCTGCGGTGCACCATCCTGTTCTACAAAGAAATACTTCATGCCGGATTCTTTGGCATTGTCGAAAATGCGTTTGAAATCCACAATGCCGGTGCCCACTTCAGCAGGATTTTTAGTTTCTTTATCAAGATCTTTCACATGCCAGAGCGGGAAGCGTCCGGGATGTTGTTTGAATAATGCAACCGGATCCTGTTTTGCTTTAGTGGCCCAGGCAAGATCGAGTTCCATTTTTACCAGGTCTTTATCTGTGTTGGAAAGAATATAATCGAAAGGGCGATGTCCCTCTATGTCATCAAACTCTGTAGTATGGTTGTGATAAGCAAACTGCACGCCCGCTTTCTTACACGCCTCGCCGGATTTATTGAATACATCTACCGCTGTTTTAATTTCATCCAGGGTGTTTACAGGTATACTGGAACACACAAGATAACTGAGGCCGCCTTCCGCCGCGTCATCCGCCAGCTCCTGGTAATTTTCCTGAAGATTAAGCGACCTGGGTGCATTTTTCATACGCTCCATTATCTTTTGTATCCTCGCAGAATCGGCTGATGTTTTCGCCATCTTCATGAACTGCTGTGGTGAAAAAGCTGCACCGCCCACATGAGCAGAGCGCCACCTCATTCCTGCATTTTTAATCATCGCTGATAATTCTTTTGGCGTATAGCCATAGAAGTTACCCTTTGACGATCCGGCACTCTCCAGTTCTTTATACCCAATAGCAGCTAACTTTTTCAGGGTTCCTTTTGTATCGGTCGTCATTAAATCACCCATGGTGTATAGTTGCAGCCCTATAGGATGCATAGATTTTTTCCTGTCAAATATTCCTGCTTTACCAAAGCCTGGCAACAGCAAACCGGCCAATGCAAAGGAACCTGATTGTTGTAAAAATTTTCTTCTTGATGTCATGGTTTTATTTTATTTAAATGAAAGGTAAAAGTATTCGTGTATAAGGCTGACTTTTTAAGATCGGATAAAACATAATTTTTGAGATAAATAAACTGTTTTATATGGCATAGCAAACCGCGTCAAACATCGTTGATATAAATGTACTGCTATTTTGCTTTGCGCGATATTTTCCCTGCCAATAAAAATAATCATCCATAAAATTCCATCTCAAAAACCCGGCAACCATATCCCGATAGCCTAAGGCTGCGTGAGTAAATATTAATTGCTGAGATGTAGCTGCGACAATACGTATCTTAGTTTTTAGATGAAAAAATACAAAGCGTTTATCATAAATGATTATAAAGATGCACCTTATGCAGAGTGGATAAAGACAGGCAGGAAAACAATTGAAACAAGACACCGGTCATTTAATTATCGCGGTGATATGGTTATATGCTGCGGCAAAACAAACTCAATTGGCAACAATGCGGGCAAGGCATTGTGCATTGTTGAATTATGGAAGATACGGGAAATGAAAAAAGAAGATGAAACAGCAGCCGGTGTAAAATGGAGTCCGGGAATAAAATCTTATTTATTAAGAAACTGGCGGCACTTCAGTTATGATTTTGAATTTGCACCGCAACGCGTAGCCGGTGCATGGCAAGGTATTTTTGAAATTACGATCCCTGAAGATGTAGAAATAATTCCCAGGCCTGACATTAAAGGTTTTGTGGAGAAATCATAAAATATCATTAGCCAGGCTTTTAAAAAGTAACGTCTCCTTACCGCCCAATATTTGTATTTACCTTCGAAAGCGCTTACTAAGCATTTTTATAATCTTCCCTCACCGGGCTGAAAGTATCGATCACAATGCAATCGGTAATGGCCAAAGCACTATGAGGAATGTGAGCATAAATAACATGGTACATTCCTTCGGTTAAAGAATATTGCCTGCCACCAATGATCATATCGAGTTGGCCTTTGAGAATATAGGTTATCTGCTCATGCAGGTGATGATGCTCCGGTACGATACTTCCCTTTGTTATTTCGACGCGGCCCAGCGTATGCTTATCCCCATGAACATAATATCCGGATATACCTGGTGCAATTTTTTTTGGGTTTACATCTTTTATGTATGACATTGTTATGGTTTAGGCTTTTGTAATTGTGTGATGATTTGTAAATTAATGCAAAACGGTTAATTAATCTGCAAGTCAACGCCCCACTGTCTGGAAAAAAATCTATCGAATCTTTATCTTTTTAATCTTTCCTAATTTCGCTCTATGTGGACATGCCCCGAGTGCCAGCAACAATTCAAACGGACCAACCAGGCACACTCCTGCAATGATAAAACATTGGCGGATTTTCTAAAAGGTAAGTCGCCTGTGGCGATTGATCTATTCTGGTATGTTGCTGAAAGTTTTCAGCAGTTTGGTTTGGTTACCTTACATCCAACAAAAACCATGATAGGCTTTGCGGCCAATAAGCGCATGGCTTATTTAACAAGGTTCGGGAGAGATTTTATTGACATTACCTTTCCTTTTGCAGAACCCTATCATGATAATCTTTGCTTTCATAAAATAGCGCAGGTTCCCGGGCAGCAGCAGTTCAACCATCATTTTCGCATGTATAACAACGATGATGTAAATGATGAGGTGTTGCGCTTTATGAAACTCGCCTATACTAATGCCTTGTAATTTTTTGTTCCTGTGGAGCATGGGAACGTTGGCAAATACAGGTAGAAAAATTCTTAACCTGGTATATAATGCAAAACAAAAAATGCATGGCAAAAAGATCATCGTATCCTCTTCTATTGACGAAGAATGGCCTGGAAACGACCCATTAAACGATCATCATTTATAATAAAGCCATCAAAAAAATTGTCCTGCCAACACAAAGCAGCCACCTGCCATGACAGAAAAAAATTCACTTGAAATTAAATTAAAGAACCTGGAATTTTACCCGTCCGAGGTACAGCACGAATATACTTTGCTGTAAGGAGATCGCTTCGTCCCGCAAGATTTATTGATGAGTAAAGTTTATACGGCTCCTCGCAAAGACGTTCGATTCGTCCATCAAAGGCCGCCGGGATTTCAAACTAATTTTGCTGTACGGCAAGTTTCTTTTCGTGCTCTGTTTGCGGTTTGCCCTTACCGTTAGGTTGTCCTTTGCCTGTGGTGATCAGGCTGCTTAAACTATTTTGTATATAATTGCTCCATGCATTCCGGCATATATCGTAGCATTCATATTCAGGAACCAGGCCCTGGTGCGTAAAGCGAAGTTGTGTGTTACCATCCTTTGCAGAGATCTCAAAAATAATTTTTGTGTCTATCCATTCACTTTTGTCTTTAGTAAACTTGAAATAGTTATCCAGAACCAACCAAACAATTCTTTCGTTAGGTACGACTTCTGTTAATTTAATTTTGCAGCGATGTATATCTTCATAATGATAATTAAACACATTGTTGAGTTTGTCAGTGTTGCCTTCAATTTCTTCTGACCACCATCCGCGAACATGATTGATAGCATTGAATACTTCTTCCGTGGTTTCGCTTACCAATAGGGTGGTAGTAAAATCTGTCGTTGCTGTTTTCATTGTCTTTTCTTTTTTTATTGTTACAAGTGATAAAAATCAATATTATTAATGGAGAGTTGTCTTTCTGTTCATCAGGTAACTGACCCAAAGGATTTATTTACAATATTTTATTAGCGAATGCCACCCTATCTAAAACCATTCTTATCATTATTTGATTTGTTTTCAGCGTTTCCTTTTAACTTTTTTATTAGTACAAAAATATTGTCTCGTTCTGGCAATTATCGGGTGCGAAACAGACATTCTTCCGGTTGATTTGGACAAGCTTCAAACTTACCTTTGTAAAAAATATTACATGAAGCAAGTAACGATAGTTGTCCCAAACGGAAACGCAAACCTGAGCAGCATAACGGGGTCATTTGAAATCCTGACCCGGGCAAATGAGTATTGGCAAAAGATGGGGCACCGGCCAATGATAGAAATTCGTATAGCCGGTTTTGGGCCGGAATTGAAATTGAGTAACGGCTTCTTTTCAGTTCATCCTGCAGATATTGAGGATATTGAAAAAACCGACTTACTGATCATACCTTCCGTTTCTTTTGATTATAACAATGTAATGAAAGAGAATGCGGCGCTTATTAAATGGATCAGGGAGCAATATAATAACGGCGCCGAAATTGCAAGTATCTGCACAGGTGCATTTTTGCTGGCCGCTACCGGTTTGCTTGAAGGAAAGACCTGTTCCACCCATTGGAATGCGGCAAATGATTTCAGGCGAATGTTTCCAAATATTGATCTTCAAATAAACAAACTGATTACTGTTGAACCGGGAATTTATACCAACGGCGGCGCCTACTCGTTTTTGAACTTGCTCCTTTTCCTCGTTGAAAAATATTTTGACAGGGAGACCGCTATTTATTGTTCAAAAACTTTTCAGATCGATATGGACCGAACGTCGCAATCACCTTTTTTCATTTTCCAGGCACTAAAAAACCATGGCGATGAAGTGATTTGCCAGGCACAAACTTATATAGAAGAAAATTTGAGCAAAAAAATTTCTTTCGGCGATCTGGCCTCAAAACTCGCAACCAGCAGACGAAACTTTGACAGACGCTTTATCAAAGCAACAGGCAATACGCCGGTAGAATATTTGCAACGAGTAAAAGTGGAAGTCGCTAAAAAGACTTTAGAGAGAGGCAGGAAAAGTATCTTTGAAATAATGAATGAAGTGGGCTATTCTGATGATAAAGCGTTTAGGGAAGTTTTTAAAAAGATAACAGGCTTATCGCCTTTGGATTACAGGGCAAAGTATAATAAGGAAGCAGCCTCCATGGCTATCGGGATGGTTTAGCGCATAGCTGGATGTCTTCACCCTCCATCGCATAGAATTCCAATTCCGTTCACTTCATTGAAGTCACTGACTCAACTGTTCCTTAAAAAAATCAATGGTACGTTTCCAGGCAAGCTCTGCCGCGTCCTTGTCGTAACGGGGCGTAGTATTGTTATGAAAGCCATGGTTTACATTGGGATATATGTAAGCCGTGTATGCTTTGCCGTTAGCTTTTAAAGCAGCTTCATAGGCGGGCCAGCCATCGGTAATACGGGTATCGAGGCCTGCATAATGCAACAACAGAGGCGCTTTTATTTTGGGAACATCTTCCGCTTCCGGCTGGCTTCCATAAAAGGGAACCGCGGCAGATAATGTTGGAATCCGTACCGCCATCATATTGGCAATCCATCCACCAAAACAAAAACCTACCACGCCTGCTTTACCATTGCAGTCTTTTTCGTTTTTCAGGTAGTCATAGGCCGCAATAAAATCTTCGAGCATTTTATTTTTGTCGAGCTTGCTTTGCATCTCCCGGCCTTCATCGTCGTTGCCTGGATAGCCGCCAAGCGGAGTGAGCGCATCCGGCGCAATAGTAATAAATCCTGCCAGGGCCGCACGTCTTGCCACATCTTCAATGTATGGATTCAGACCACGGTTTTCATGTACCACTACTATGCCTCCCAGTTTTTGTTTCGCATCCGCAGGCATTGACAACAAGGCTTTAATATCCCCGCCGCCTTTCGGAGAATTATAATGAATGTATTCTGATTTCAGCCCGGGATCATTTGCTTTAACTTCGACAGCGGCCTGATAGTTGGGCATGAGAAAGCTCATGAGGGAAGCCACCGTAATTCCTCCCACGGCATAAATTGATAGCTTTTGTACAAAATCCCGCCTGTTAATACGGTTGTGGGCATAGTCGTCATAGAGATCAAACACTTCCTGTTTGATGTCCTCTTTTTTTATTTCGTTCATGCGTAATTATTTTTTGTTCTGTAAAATTAATTAATACCGGCCACCGCGGTCTCCATCTTATAATTTCTGAGCGAGATAGAGGTAGGCGGCAGGCAAATGATGTTGCCAGATATTCGGGTTGCCGGGGTCATTATTAAAGAGTTTAAAATATGCATCATCAGCATATAACACAATGGTGTTGCCAGCTCTCACGTAATAATTGCTTGAATAATATTGAGGGGGCACAAAGCCGGGAATCTGCTTTTTAACAGCTTTGGAAACCATTCTTCCCAAATATTTTTGATAATTTTTTTGAGCCTTTATGCTCGACCTGCTAAGTTGGTTGTAAACATGTCTAAGGATTACGCGTTTCAGCAGCGTTTCTTTTTTAATTATCGCCTTTGCATGCCGGAAAGGATTAACCGCTGTGAAATCATTTATCGTTTGCACAGTGAATGGCACATCAGGTACCCAATCGGCGCTGTTGACCACATTAAACGCCCATCCTCCTTTTGTCATGTTTTCATAATCATACACATAAAATAAATTACCGGGCTTTGGTCCGGCGCTGCAATAGGTTTTAAAGCGTATATCTGCCGGCAGCTTACCTGTACGTTGTAAGTTTTGTAAATAAGAGTTCAGCAAAAAAGTGATCCCGCCTCCCTGGCTGTGGCCTGTTAAAATAAAATCTTTAATTCCTGCTTTATAACAGGAATCAATTTCAGATTCAATAGTTGGTGATAAAAATGCCATGGCAACCAGCCATCCCACATGGACAGCGGCATTAGGATTTTCAGAAAGCGTATAATTAAAATTGACTTCTTTGGTAAGCTGAATACTGCCTTTTGCCGGTACCATCGCGGCATACAAATTTGCTAAAAAACTCGCGGATGTTTGTATGCTTCCCTGCACTGCGATCAATGCAACAGGCTTATTTTTATTTACCCAAAGATCCCATATATTATCAAATGCCACAACCGGTGAGCGATACACAAAATTATAATCGGAGGGAGGTGGAATGGCCGAAGTATCCGACCATTTATCAACGGGTATATGAGCTCTTGTGTTGATCTTTAGCGTCTCAATATATTCAGCTTTTTCAAACCCGGGTTTTAAAAGCTGGGCGTACGAATTTTGAATGAATAAACATCCGGTTAATATGGCTGCCAGGTAAAAGTAAATTGTCTTCATTTGTAAGGGGTTAATTGTAAAACTAAATTATGCTATTTATTTCGGGGTGCTGCATTCACTATGATTTGATCGTCTATTATAAATATTTTTGAATAACTAAGGCCCTTAAAAGCTGGGATTTTCAACAAGCCCCATCACTTGGTACGAGCATAAGCAGAAGAAGGTATTTTGTTATTCGTTTCATATATATTCATTATTTTATTTAAAAATATTTAAAATCCAAACTGGATGCCTCCCATTAAAATACGTGGCTGGGGAAGTTGCCCGTTATCAATTCCTCTTCTAAAAATATAAGCATCACCGCCATTAGCATCCTGTACTTATTTCGGGATCGTAACCGGTATATTTTGTAAATGTCAACAGGTTTTCGGCGGCAAAATATATCCGTATCCTTTGGAATACGTTACCCGAAAAGCTGTTAAGTGTATTTTTGAAGAGTGTGTAACCAATGGTCAAATTTCTCAATCTCATATAGTTACCATTTTCTACAAACCAATCTGATGGGCGAAGATTGCCGGTTGCAGTAGTGTTTTGTGCGGCCCTTGGTAACGAAGCTACATCACCCGGTTTCTGCAAGCGGTCTAAAATACCAGTGGTAGCATTTTGCCCTGTTGATGCATTAAGTGTAAAGAATTTGGTGGCGTTTACAAGCTTCACGCCTGATACACCGCTAATAACTACATTGATATCGAAGTTTTTAAATGAAGCGCCAGCATTGATGCCGTAAAGAAACTTCGGCATTGGGTTACCTAAAACCTTTTGATCCTTGTCGTTCACCAAACCGTCTCCATCAAGATCCCTAAAAATGAAATCTCCGGGCAGCAAGCCATCCTGGTATTTACCACCTGGCGCTTTATTATTCAATGCATCAATTTCTGCCTGGTCTTTTGCTACATGATCAACCTCGTAACCATAGAACGACCCAATGGGAAATCCTTTAGTAGTATAAGTAATTGTATTTAATTGACTGAAAAGCACCGTCTAAAATAGGCGCCTGAAATTGATTGCCTAATGATATTACATTATTCTTATTATAGGCACCATTCACGCTAACGTTATAATTAAAATTTTTCTCTGCCTTGCTGTGATATCCTATGGATACTTCAACACCTCTATTTTCTGCATCGGCAGCGTTGGTAACAATACTGCTACCATAGTATCCTACACCGCCGATACCATTACTGGTAGGCAGCGGCACATTCACCAATAAGCCGGAACTTTTTCTTTTATACCAATCAACCGTTAGTGTTAGCGAATTATTCAAAAAGCCAGGTCGAGCCCTGCATCAGTCTGGTCAGTTTGTTCCCATTTAAGGTTAGGATTAGAAAGCCCGTTTACGGTAGTGCCGGAAGCAAACGTTTCATTTGAACCAAAAGAATAAACGAGGTTGCCACTTGGGCTGCCGCTATAGGTACTTACATCAGTATGAAACAGGTTGATCTTATTATTACCAGTGCGGCCCCCAGCCTGCACGCAACTTACCTTCGCTAAGAAATGGAAGGCTCTTTCTTATAAAATCCTCCTGTGAGAAGTGTCCATCCATTTTATGTAACTATTAATTTCAATTGTGGGCTAAAGTAAATAAAAGATCAAAATATGGTGGATGAAGTATTCATTTCAATGCATCACTTATTTTAACCACAAAAATTCCTGATGCCGGAATATCACCAGGCTCGATACGGGCCAAATCAATGACTGCATTTTTACCCTGCTGCTTCCATGCCAAAGATTTACCGGTTCCTAATATAGAAGCTTTAGAACCGTTAGCAGGTGCCATATTTTTTAATAAAAGGCTTGCACGGTAAGATGGAACTATGCAATAAATATCTTTATTTTTTTGCGTGAAAAAACATTCAATATGCGCTGTATCTTTTCGCGGCATTACCATTTTAGCGGCGCTATAATCCGCCATAAAACTTTTATCACTTTTAGAAACACGAATGCCATCGCTCCATTGCGCAGGAGTTTTCCATGCCTCTGTGCCATAGATCGCCTCGCCATTTATTTGTAACCAGTCTCCCATATCAATAAGCCGTTGCTGCATGATTACGGGTATTCTTCCATCGGCGGTAGGGCCAATGTCAAGCAATAGATTTCCACCTCTTGAAACAATATCGCAAAGCATTAAAATCAAATCATGACTGGTTTTATAATCATCTAATTTTTCATTGCGGTTATATCCATACGAATGGCCAATGCCCTGGCTTTCTTCCCATATTACATTAGGATCCATGCCGCTTCCATATTCGGATGTTGTGTAAGTAGCGGTGTGTTTGCCGCGGGTATTGCTCCCCCAGCGATCGTCCGCCACTACCTCTTTAGCAACAGGTGATTCATTGAACAACCATGCAAGGAGTTCCGGGCTGCGCCATGCCGTATCGGATAATTCCCATTCACCATCAGAAAAAATGATAGCAGGTTTATATTTTGTTACGAGGTCCTTAAATTGGGGGAACATGTGTTCAGATACGAATCTTTTTTTATCCGTTTGCCATAACGGATTAAACCATTCATACAAGGAATAATAATAACCCATCTTTAATCCTTCTGCTCTTACTGCATTGGTGAGGTCGCCGAGTAAATCGCGGTTAGGCGTTCCTGTTACTGCATTCCATGGGCGTCCCCAGTCACGGTCTGCTTCGGCGCTGTTCCAAAGGCAATAGCCTTCATGATGCTTTGAAGTAAGCACTATATATTTTGCGCCAGATCTTTTAAATACATCGGCCCATTGGGCAGGATCAAACATCTCTGCTTTAAACATCGGTTCAAATTGTGCATAAGAAAAATTACTTCCATAATTTTTGTCATGGAATGCAACGAAATCTTTTTGCTTTTCCTTCAGCCGGTACCAATACCATTCTGCATAACTGTAGCCGCTGTTAGGAATTACCGGCGCATACGATGGCACTGCATAAATACCCCAGTGAATAAATATGCCAAACTTATCCTGGTGAAACCACG
>JALZAJ010000248.1 GCA_030948465.1 Bacteroidota bacterium | reverse complement strand
ATCTTGAACTTATCGGCGCAGCAAACAATTATTATTTCGTTGCTTTTAAAGTAAGATGAAGTCAATGAACGATAAACGATGTATTATAACAACGAATCCAGTTTCTGGTGAAACAGCGGGAAATCATTGAGGTTGTTATGGGTGCCATTGTCTATTGTTATAAATTCATCTCCGGGCTTAAAAAATTTTGTCAGCTTGTACCCGTGACTGTAAGGAACCACACCATCATCAGTTCCATGAAATATGGTTACCGGCGCTTTCACTTTTTGTAAATATTGAAAGTTAGGAAGTTGAAAATGCGCCATAGAAGAAACTGGATATATTGGCGCATAATGTCTTAATAGATCGGTCATACTGTAATAGGGTGTCTCCAGTATTAATCGCTGGCAGGTATTTTTTGAAGCAACGTACGCTGCTATGCCCGACCCGAGGGATTTACCATAGATGATGATGCTGTCGCTGTTGAATTTTGAATGAGCTAGTTTGTAAATTTCGGTGGCCTGTTTATATAAATTTTCTTCAGACATTTTTCCTGTTGTTTTTCCATAACCCGGATAATCGGCCATCCAAACTTCATAACCATGCTTCGTAAAATTACCGGCATATTTGGCATAGCGGATAATGTTGCCGCGGTTGCCATGAAAGTATAAGACAACTCCCCTGGTGGCGCCTTGCGGTAAGAATTGAACAATGTTCAACGTGTCTTTTGCATTTAATGGAACATTTACTTCTTTGAAGGGAACATTAAAATTGAATACATAATCATGGGGCAAAGGAACCGGGTGAAACATTAGTTGTTCCTGCAAATAATATAAGGCAATGCCGATAGAACAATAAACAATGATCACTACTTTAATCCATCGAAATATCTTTTTCCTGCGACTTTTTTTTACTGCTAAAAAATGCGGGTTTTGATTCATTGAAATGTTCTTAATCTTTTAAGATATCCCTGATAAAATTATGGTATTCCGGAAAGATAGGAAGGTTGTTATGGCCGCCCCCATGAATTCTGATGAGGGTTATTTTATGAGGATTTAATTTTTGCAATTGCTCACTTTGCTTTATTGGGATAAGCCAGTCTTTTGTGCCATGCAAAATATAGGTATGGCAGTTTACTTTGCGTATCCACTTGTTGGTAAGCAGGTGAAACCGTAATACATATTTCATGGGCAAAATGGGAATAAATCGCTGCACCGCTTTTCTAAAACTATAAAATGGCGCATCGAGTATAAGATATCTTGGAGAATTATCACTGGCCAGTTTAGCCGCAAAGCCACTGCCGAGGCTTCTTCCATAAATAATAATATGATGTTCGCCATAGCGGTTTTTAAGTTCATCATAAACAAATTGCATATCCTGGTACATTTCTTTTTCACCGCGTACTCCGGTACTTTTTCCGAAGCCGCGAAAGTCAACCAACACGACATCATATTTATAGCGATAAAAATCTTTTGCATATCTCGCCCATCCTTTAATACTTCTTGAATTGCCATGGAAATAAAGAATAATCCCCCGGGGATCGTTTACGTAGAAATGCAAACCGTTTATTCGTACACCGGGTTCCACATCAAAAAATAATTCTTTGAAAGGAACATCGTATTTGTAAAGGAAATCCTGGTTTAATTTCTCCGGCTTAAAAATAAATTTTTCTTGTATAAGATATACAATGATGGTTATTACAGCATAGCCGGCAATTATATAAATAAGAGTGGGAGACACATGTTTGTTTAAGATTTAATGTTTTCAAAGCTCAGGGCTGAAAGCTCATAGCTCACCGCTTATCCCTCTTCATCCGGAAAAATACGTGTTAGTTTCAACGGGCTTACCGGTGCTACAATTAATGGGAATTTTTCAACAGTTACATTGCTTTGTTCGAGCCCAAAACCCCTTTCTTCATTTAAGCTAAGTTCCTTCACCCAAAAATGTAATTTCATGATGAGCTTCTCAAAAAAGGGCAATTCATTATCGCGGGATAAAAACTTTTCCATCACGATAAACTGAAAATCACCTACCACGTTATTTCGTTGTAAGCTTTCATAACGACTCGTGATATTCACCTCCATATTGGAAACCATATTTTCGACCACATGCCGGAACATAAGATTTATATGAGGTTCCATTCTAAACCCTAAACGAAATTCTACGCGAATAACTTCATTCGGTATGATCGCATCTACAGAATATTCCAACGTAAACGGATCATCAAGAGTATCTACATGAACAAGCCAATAAATAT
>JALZAJ010000226.1 GCA_030948465.1 Bacteroidota bacterium | reverse complement strand
ATTCTCTTTTCAATTGATATATCTGTTCTGTGGTTTGGCGGCTGGGTTTTGCTCTAAAAATTTTTTCTTCAATATCAACAAGTTCCTGCTCCATATCCTGCACTACAGGAAAATACCTGTCAACAATGAAATCCATGATAGCATATAATACGAAGCCTTGTCCCTTGCTAAGGAGTTCAGGAGCGGCTTCACAGCGGGAACGTACTTCAGTATAAGCAACCGAAGACCCATGTCTTACACTCACAATAAAATTTTTCCCAATAAAAAAATGTGTCTCCCCGAATTCAATATGATGCTCGTGGTTGATGTGCGAAGTTCGCATCACTATAAAAACCGAATCGCCGTAAAGCTCTATTTTTGGGCGCTGATGGGCAAGATGGGCATCTTCGATAGCGAGATCGTGCAGGTTAAATTCCTGCTGCACTCTTTCAAGCACATCCTCAGAAGGTTCATGCAGCCCAATCCAGACAAATTGATCTGAATCTTTGAGAACCTCATGAACTTTATTTAATTCTACGTCCGCGATACGCCTGCCCGCCGAATAGGCCGCACAATTTATAATTTCTTTCATGAGCTTTTATTACAAGATCGTTTACTGTAGAAAGATCGTAAATTTTTTTCAGTAAAGACTAATTGAAGCCGAGGCGCAGCAATTAAAAAAAGAAGAACATTTTCCAGCTAAATAATTAAGACCAATGTGAGACGACGAATAAAGAAAGAAACTTTGCTAACATTTCTCCAATGCCTGCAAAATATCATTTAAAATATCATCGGCATATTCCAGTCCTACTGAAATGCGTATAAGCCCGGGCGTTATATTTACTTTTAGCCGTTCTTCTTCCGTAAGTTTTCCATGGGTAGTGCTCGCCGGGTGAGTGGCAATGCTTCTTGAATCGCCCAGGTTTGCAGTGAGCGTAAGTATTTCAAGACTATTTAAAAACTTTTTGCCACTTTCAAGCCCGCCTTTTAATTCGAAGCAAACTATCGCCCCTCCATTTTTCATTTGTTTAATTGCTATATTATGTTGGGGATGACTTTGTAAGAATGGATATTTCAGCCATGATATTTTCGGATGATTTTCCAAAGCAGTCGCAATATGCAAAGCGTTTTTTGCGTGACGTTCCATCCGTACATCCAGCGTTTCCAAACTTTTACTTAGCACCCACGCATTGAACGGAGATAAAGCCGGGCCCGTATTTCTGCAGAACAAATAAATATCATGAACCAGTTTCTTGTCACCCACAATTACACCACCCAGCACTCTTCCCTGTCCGTCGATCCACTTGGTAGCTGAGTGTACTACGAGATGCGCACCAAAATCAATGGGCCTTTGATTTACCGGAGTTGCAAAGCAATTATCGACATTTAAAATAAGGTTGTGTTTTTTTGCAAGATCCGCCACAAAAGCAAGATCAATAATGTCAAGTCCCGGATTGGTCGGGGTTTCCAAATAGATCATCTTTGTATTAGGCTTAATAGCCGCTTCCCATTCCCCGGGTTTATCAGCACTTACATACGTGCATTCAATTCCATAATTGGGTAAATATTTTTTTATAACATTGTGTGTACTTCCAAAAACCGCATCGCACGATATAAGGTGATCGCCGCTTTTAAGCAGCGCCATAAAAGAGGCAAAAACGGCACTCATTCCGGTAGAGGTCGCTACACCCGCTTCAGCTCCCTCGAGGGCAACCATTTTATCAATAAATTCATTTACCGTTGGGTTGCTAAACCGGCTATAGATATTATCATCCGTCTCATCTGCAAATGCCGCCCTCATTTCTTCTGCATTATCAAAACAGAAACTGCTGGTTAGAAATAAGGGTGTGGAATGCTCCATTTGATTGGTGCGTTCCGTCTGTATGCGAATTGCCTTTGTAATCGGGTGCTGTTCCATATTTGTATTAATTCTTAAAGCGGTTTAAATAAAATTTTTTGCAAATGTAATTCATGCGGAACGTTAGAGCAAAGCATTAATAACGACGGGATAATTGTAGGGCAAATGAATAACAAAAAAGTTATTCCACATGTGTGAGATTTTACATTCCCTCAACAGCAAAAGTGGATTTGCGAATCACTAATTCCGCATCCAGTTTTACCTGCACTATTTCTTTTTTTTCATCAATATTTTCCAATAAAATCTTCGTAGCTATTTTTCCCATTTCCTGTATCGGTTGTTTTAGATAGGTGAGGGGAGCATAGAATAAATCCGACGCATCCATTTCATCAAACGTTACAATTGAAAGATCATCCGGAATTTTTATGCCTTTTGCGTGGATATATTTCAAACCATACATAGCAAGAATATTGGAAGTAAATAAAATAGAATCAACCGGCACAGAAAGCGAAAGAAGATCGCTGACTGCCTCTTCAACCAAATGCTTCATATTATTAACAAATAAAATTTCTTTGATCCAGGTTTTATTTACCAAAATTTCATTTGCCTTCATCGCATCTTCGTAGCCTCGTTTTCTCTCCTGTAAATTATACAGATTCGTATGATAAGTAACTAATCCCGTCCTTGTGTTTCCTCCCCGGATAAGATGTTGCACACCCGTGTAGGCAGCTTTATGATTATCAAGCGAGACCCAGTTAGTTTCCAGTTCAGGAAAATAACGGTCAATCAGAACAAATGGAATATCATGATTTTTTAAATACATCGCATTAGATTCTGCATTTTCTGCCGGCGCAATTATAAATCCATCCACCTGCCGGTCAAGCAATGCATTTATTAATTTAAATGATTTGTCTGCATTTTCATCCGCACTTCCAAAGATGACCGTATAGTTCTTTTTGTTCGCTTCGTCCTCAATGATCCGCGCCATGCTCGAAAAAAAGGGATTAGAAATATCCGCGACAATTAACCCAATGGTGAACGTCTTTTTTAGTTTAAGACTTCGCGCTATTTGATTAGTACGATAATTTAATTCGACGGCCGTCTCCTTAATTTTTTGGGCTACCTCCTTTCTTATTCTACCGGATTTTTTATTATTCAATACATAAGAAACTAAGGCAGTGGAAACTCCCACCTTAGAAGCAATGTCTTTTAATGAAACCTTTTTTTTCATGACAAAAATTCAGC
>JALZAJ010000209.1 GCA_030948465.1 Bacteroidota bacterium | reverse complement strand
TTGTTTCTCCTTCGAAATTATTTACGATCGTTGGTGGGAAATGGACCACGTATAGAAAGATGGGCGAGGATATGATTGATAAAATAGAAGATGAATTAAAATGGAAACCTACTGCTTCAGTGACATCCAACCTGGCCATTCATGGGTATTCCAAAACGACTGATGAAAACGATGCTTTATATTTTTATGGAAGTGATGAGGCATCAATTAAAAATTTAATAACTGAGACGGAAGATATTTGGCTAAGTGAAAAACTGCACATCCATAAGGCGCAGGTGATATGGGCAATAAGAAAAGAGATGGCCCTAACCGTTGAAGATATTCTAAGCAGGCGAACCAGGGCGATTATTCTTGACGCAAAAGAAAGCATACGCATGGCGCCGGCAGTCGCTAAAATAATGGCGACCGAGATGAACAAAGATGAACATTGGATTGAAGACCAGGTAAAAGAATTTAATGCGGTTGCAAAAAATTATCTAATTGGTGATCTTTGATACATCGCAGCCATTTATAATCATTGCTAATTTTTCATAATCATAAAATATTTTTAGAAACAAAATTGAATCTCTGATAATTATATTTTTATATTTAGATAAAACGAATGTCTATCATTCACAAATCACGATTGCATGTCAAAATATATTTTGTCCTTCGACCAGGGAACTACTAGTTCACGAGCGATTATCTTCGATAAAAAAGGTGCTGTAAAAGCTGTCGCGCAAAAAGAGTTTACTCAAATATTTCCACAGCCTGGCTGGGTAGAGCACGATGGAAATGAAATATGGTCCACGCAACTGGGTGTGGCCGCTGAAGTGATCGTTAAGGCGGGGCTTACTGTGCATGATATTGCAGGAATTGGCATCACAAATCAACGGGAAACCACACTGGTGTGGGATAGAAAGACCCACCAGCCAATTCATAATGCGATTGTTTGGCAGGATCGCCGCACCGCATCGTATTGCAACGAATTAAAAGATGACGGCAACGCAGAAAATATTCAGCAAAAAACAGGGCTGGTAATAGACGCCTATTTTTCAGCTACTAAAATAAAGTGGTTACTGGATAATGTGGAAGGCGCGAGAAAGCGGGCTGAAAAAGGAGATTTGTGTTTCGGCACCATCGATTCATGGCTCTTGTTCAAGCTTACTAACGGTAAAGTACACGCGACCGATGTAACCAATGCTTCGCGGACCATGCTATTTAATATTCATTCGTTAACGTGGGATGAAGAGTTGCTGAAGTTATTTGATATTCCGGCGGCTATGCTTCCGCAGGTAAGATCAAGCAGCGAAGTATATGGTGAAACCGAACAAATTTTAACGGCTGCACGTGTACCTGTTTGCGGAATTGCGGGAGATCAGCAGGCAGCGTTGTTTGGGCAAATGTGCATTAAACCAGGTATGGTAAAAAACACGTATGGCACCGGTTGCTTCATGCTTTTAAATACCGGTGACAGACCCGTTATCAGCAACAATAATTTGCTTACAACCATCGCATGGAAGATCGGCGATAATACCACTTATGCCCTGGAAGGAAGTGTATTTATAGGCGGTGCGGTGGTGCAATGGCTGCGTGACGGCCTTGGCATTATTAAAACATCACCCGATGTAGAGACACTCGCAATCTCTGTAAAAGATAATGGCGGCGTTTATTTCGTCCCGGCTTTTACAGGTCTCGGAGCCCCTTACTGGAACCAGTTTGCGCAAGGAACCTTACTTGGAATTACGCGTGGCACCACTGCTGCCCATATTGCCAGGGCATCTCTTGAAAGTATTGCATTACAAACGATGGATGTATTACATGCCATGAATGCCGATGCGGCTTTATCCATTAAAGAATTGCGGGTTGATGGCGGAGCCACTGCAAATGATTTGCTGATGCAATTTCAAAGTGATGTATTAGATTGTATGGTCATTCGCCCAAAAATTACTGAAACTACTGCTTTGGGCGCTGCTTATCTTGCAGGGCTCGCCATTGGTTTCTGGAAGAATACGAATGAAATTGAAAATTACTGGGAGGCAGAAAAAAAGTTTGAACCGGTTATGAAAAGCACAGAAAGAGATAAAGAAATTCATCAGTGGAAAAAAGCGATAAAAGCTGCACAGGTATGGGCTGAAGAATAAAAAAAGCAATCAGTGATCAGCCATGAGCTGCGGCTATCACCGGCTTAGCTTCGATACAGCAATAGATGTCAGATTGCGGTAATGCAACCTGCGATAAAAGTAATGAGCACCTGAAATAACTAAAATAAATAATTTTTATGTCAATCTTTCTAAGCGAATTTCTGGGAACGGCCATATTGATAGCCTTCGGAAATGGAGTGGTAGCGAACGTAGTGTTGAATAAAACAAAAGGGCATGACAGTGACTGGATCGTAATTTCATTTGGATGGGCGGTTGCTGTTTTCGTCGGAGTTTTCATTTCAGCAAAATATAGCGGCGCTCATTTAAACCCCGCCGTTACCCTGGCATTATTGTACACAAAAAAGATTGCCTGGGATGTTGTTCCGCAATATTTAGGAGGTCAATTGCTTGGCGCTATGGCCGGAAGCGTAATCGTATGGCTTTCTTATTTGCAACATTTCAAAGCCACAGATAATGCGGCGCTGACATTAGCAGTGTTTGCAACAAGCCCTGCCATTAACAGCTCAAAACATAATTTTCTTACAGAGTTCCTTGCGACATTTGTGTTTATCCTGGCGATATTATTTATAGTGGCTCCCTCTAATAGCTTAGGCTCCCTTGATGCACTTCCTGTGGCGCTTTTGGTATTGGGCATAGGTCTTAGCTTTGGCGGGCCTACGGGGTATGCAATAAATCCTGTTCGTGATCTTGGCCCGCGCATTATGCATCAACTACTGCCGCTTACGCATAAAGGTTCCAGCGAATGGAGATATGCCTGGGTGCCGGTGCTTGGCCCTTTGGCGGGTGGTTTATTAGCGGCGATCATTTTTAAACTCATTGCTTAACTTAACTACACGTAGGCGTTACCGGTAGTTTCGGTATCGATCAGCTTATAACCACTTCTCTACTCACCGCATTATTTACCGTTCTCCATATATTGAGTGGATTTGAATTTTTTAATTCATCGGGCAATAAACGATCCGGCCAGTTTTGAAATGAGATCGGTCTGGCAAAGCGTTTAATACCATCGGCACCCACGGAAGTAAATCTAGAGTCGGTCGTTGCAGGATAAGGGCCTCCATGTTGCATGCTCAGGCAAACTTCAACTCCTGTTGGAACACCGTTCAGAATAAATCTTCCGCAAATATTTTTTACCGACTCTACCAATTCATCGTGGTCTAAGACATCCTCTTCAGTTGCCATTAAAGTGGTTGTTAGCTGTCCTTCGCAATGCTTCGCCACTTCTGTCATTTCTTTTATATCCCTGCAACGAATAATTAATGAGTAGGGGCCAAATACTTCTTTATGCAATACAGGATTATTTAAAAAAGCTAGACCGCTTGCCGACGCGATCGTAGGCGTACCCTGGTTTTCAACAGCATCTATCCCGGAAACAGAAATGGTTTCCACTTCTTCCTGTGCTAAAGCGTTCGCCCTTTTTTCCACATAACTTTTATAGATACCCGGGTGAAGCATAGTCGCCGGTGAGAGCTGTTTTATTTCTTTTCCAAGAACTCCAATAAATGTATTCAGATCATCCCCATCAAGACCAATGATTAACCCCGGATTGGTGCAGAACTGGCCAACACTTAGCGTGATGGAACCTGCATACATTTTTGCAACTTCTGCCGCTGACTGATTTAATTTTCCGGGTAATAAAAATACCGGGTTGATACTGCCCATCTCGGCAAATACAGGAATGGGTTCTTCTCTTTTATTTGCAAGATCATATAAAGCTTTCCCTCCTGCCAGAGAACCGGTAAAGCCAACTGCTTTTGTATATGAATGCATTACAAGCGCCTGCCCGGTTTCAAAGGAATTACCATGAACGTGTGCAAAAATGCCCGCAGGTAAATTATTATTTGCTGCCGCTTTTAATATGGCACCGGCAACAATCCCGCTGGTGTGTGCGTGTGCAGGATGTGCTTTTACAATCACAGGACAACCAGCAGCAAATGCACAAGCAGTGTCACCGCCGGCGGTAGAATAGGCAAAAGGAAAATTACTTGCACCAAAAACGACAACAGGCCCAAGGGGTATCAACATTTTTCTTATGTCAGGCTTCGGCGGGTTTCGCTCCGGCGAAGCAGTGTCTATTCGTGCTTCCAGCCACTCTCCTCTTTCACAGGCATCGGCGTAACTGTTCAATTGAAAAATAGTTCTTGCCCGTTCATTTCTTAATCGTGGTTCCGGGAGATTGGTTTCCTGCATCGCGACACGAATAAGGTCATCACCACAAGCTTCTAATTCAACAG
>JALZAJ010000184.1 GCA_030948465.1 Bacteroidota bacterium | reverse complement strand
GTTAAAAATAAAAAGCCTCTTACCGTTAAATAAGAGGCTTCTATTCTATAGAAAAAGGTTTAATTAATTTCTTTTCTTTTTATTCTGCTTGCGTTTGCCAAATATATTTCCTTCTTTAAATCCATTTCCTTCAGGGCTTCCAAGTCTTGTCATGGCACATCTGAAACCGACGGTGCTGCTTGCCTGATCCTGTTCAAGATAACGCCTTGCACCGGGAGATAACCAATACGGCATGTCGTTCCAGCTTCCGCCTTTTATAACGCGGGATTTATCACTTATCAACGATGAAATACCATATCCGTAGGTAACTGCAGAAATTGAATCGCCATCAAGATAATTAATTACATCACCTTTTTGATAGTTTCTGCGGTTCACTGCTTCTGAATCAGGAACTACTACTTTCTTCAACCGGCCTAATGTATCTCTTTCGTATTCGCCCTGGCTGTTTTTATAAAATTTGGTGAACTTGTTACCGCGATAAGGGTTTACATCATCTTCGTCAAGCGAAGTAAGCGGACGATAAACGTCTCCAACCCACTCACTCACATTACCACTCATATTGTATAATCCATATCCGTTAGGATAAAAAGATTTAATTGGTCCGGGAATAGCTGCACGATCATTCAATCCACCGGCAACGCCCATTACATCACCATTTCCTCTTTTAAAGTTAGCCAGAAATTGTCCCTGCCAGCTTCCGCGACGATTATCACGCAGCCCATTTACATTTTTGCTCCATGAATATACCTGTTGATTAGAAATTACCTCTTCACCGTGATTTTTTTCTTTGGTGCGGGGATTAGGATTTTGAGCTATTATGCCATAAGCGGCATATTCCCATTCAGCCTCTGTTGGAAGGCGATACCCCGGTAATAAAATGCCATCTTCAAATGTGATTACTTTTCTTACTCTTCCACTCACATCTTTTAAGCCGCCTTTTTTAGGAGCCGTTTTATTATTAATCTCATCCGGGTTCATAAGATATGTATCGGTATTAAACGTCTGCTCGCCCTGTCCGCCTTTCATGGCTGCCAAAGGAGCTCTTTTATTTAAATAGCCTTTATCAATAAGTAATTTTTCATTAACCCTGTCAGTTCTCCAGATACAAAAATCATGAGCCTGTTCCCAGGTTACTCCCACCACAGGATAATAATTATAAGCGGGATACCTGAAATAATATTCTACGTAAGGTTCGTTATAAGCAAGTTCGCTTCTCCAAACTAATGTGTCGGGCAAAGCCATTCTCATAATAGCCGTATCGTTATCAAAAGTATTGCTTAGCCAGTAGAGGTATTCGCGATAATGCACATTGGCTACTTCGGTCTCATCGATATAAAATGAGTTTACACTCACACGGCGGGGAACATTATTCCAATCGCCCATAACATCTTCTTCCTTCGCTCCCATGGTGAAGGTGCCTCCCTGTACAAATACAAGGCCCGGCCCGGCTTTTTGTTCCTTAGCTTTAAGAACGTGAAAGTTCCCATAGTTCTTGTCATCATAGTTCCACCCTGTTACGGATGACTTATCTTTTTTCTTATGACAAGAAGTAAAGGTGAAGGATGCAGCCAGCAAAATAAAACATAATTTACCGGCAGATATTGATTTTAGCATGTGATTCGTTTTGAAGATTATTTAACGAGAGGTTCTCTTAAGTTATTGTATTTAGGGTACTATTTATATAACAGCGAATATAAATACTTTATTTGATTTTGATTTCTGAATGAAATCCATTTTTCATGAGGCAAAAATATTTTGCAAACTGTTCACATATCCAATTTGGAACAACGCGTTGCATGATTTTTTTATTTTTCAATCGAACAAAACAACCTTTGAAATAACCAAAGCTCTAGCTAAAATGTCTACTGATATTTTTAGGATTCAGTAAATGAATGCAATATAAATTTAGCCTAAACGTTCAAATCGGTTGTAGGATCGTGAATTTTTAATAACAACATTACATTCAAAATAAAGTAGGACAGAAATTACAGGCAGGATGAAAATCCGGATGGTATAAAAATCCGGAAATACAATTCCAGCTTTTACTTGCTTTTGATATTTTAATTGCCTTTTTAAATAAAAAATTTATTTTTACAGCTCCAAAAACTAATTATTTATATAGTTTAGCTCTACCTAACCAAGCAAAAATTACACATGAAACAAGCAAGTTTGAAATTAACGGCATTAGCCATGCTGATAGGTAGCTCATTTGTCGTTAACGCTCAAAGCAATACTAATTCAATTAATGTTGTCACTACAGCGGTTCCTTTTTTAAGAATTTCGCCTGATGCACGTTCCGGGGGAATGGGAGACGTTGGTATTGCTACCACACCTGACGCGAATTCATCTTTTTGGAACCAGGCAAAAATTCCATTTGCTGTAAGCAAATCTTCCATTGCTGTTACCTACACGCCCTGGCTAAAAGGACTGGATCTTAATGATGTTTATCTTGCGTCGTTAGCGGGGTACTATAAACTTGACGACCTGCAGGCTATTTCCGCATCACTCCGTTATTTTAGTCTTGGCAATATCCAATTTACTGATAACCTGGGAAACGATTTGCAAACATACCGCCCACGGGAATTTGCGTTCGATGCGGGATATTCCCGTAAACTTTCCGATAAGCTTGGGATCGGAATCGCATTACGATATATTAATTCAAATCTTGCAAGCGGTCAATCTGCGAGCGGGTCAACTTATAAAACAGGCAGTTCTGTAGCTGGCGATCTTTCCATCTTTCATGATGGAACCGCTGGGAGCAGCAATGCATCTGGTTTAAACTGGGGTGTAACACTTTCTAACCTCGGAGCTAAAATTTCATATACTAATGACGCTTCGGAAAAGGATTTTATACCGGCAAATCTTGGGTTAGGGATTGCATACGTCAAATCGGTTGACGAATCGAATAAAGTAACTTTTGGTTTAGATATTAATAAATTACTTGTACCGACCCCTCCAGCCATCGGCGATTCTGCGGGGTTAGCAAATTATCATAGCAAAGGAGTCGTAAGCAGTTGGTTTAGTTCATTTGGAGACGCTCCCGGAGGCTTTAGCGAAGAGCTAAAAGAATTCCAAATATCAGTGGGCGCAGAGTACTCTTATAATGATCAATTCGCCTTCAGGGCAGGTTATTTTTATGAAGCGCCAACCAAAGGAGATCGTAAATATTTTACAGTAGGAGCCGGGTTAAATTATAACATGTTTGGTTTGAATTTTTCTTATCTCGTTCCTACCGGTAATAGCATAAATAGAAATCCATTATCAAATACTTTACGGTTCAGTCTTATTTTTAACCTGGATAAAGATTCTGCTCCAGGCGCCGCAGCACAATAAATTTTTTACTAAAAATAGTACTCCCAGACCTCACAAAAGTTGTGAGGTTTTTTTATGATCCATCTGCAGTGCAATTTTTATATAGCTATTTTTGGCTGATTCAATTTTTCTTTACAAAAAAAATTTCATCAATAAAAAATTTACGCATGTCATTTAGAATCGGGTATGGAATAGACTTTCATCAGTTAGCTGCCGGCAGGGAATTATGGTTGGGCGGCATAAAGCTGGAACATACAAAAGGAGCTTTAGGCCATAGTGATGCGGATGTGCTGCTTCATGCTATTTGCGATGCACTGTTGGGCGCTGCCTGCCTTGGAGATATTGGAGTTCATTTTCCGGATACATCCGATCTGTATAAAAATATTGATAGTAAAATATTATTACAAAAAACCGCGGCACTTATAAAAGACGCGGGATATAAAGTTGGAAATATCGATTCCACTATTTGCCTTGAGGCTCCTAAAATTCAACCTCATATTTCATCGATGCGAAACGTGATTGCCGGAATACTTTTAATAAATAAAAATGCTGTTTCTATAAAAGCCACCACGTCAGAAAAGTTAGGATTTGTAGGCCGAGGGGAAGGAGTGGCGGCTTATGCAAGCGTTTTGCTTGAGTCAATGTAATGCACCTTTACATACAATAAATACAGACTGCTATTTTTTTTCACAGGCACGATTGCATTCTTATCTTTGCCGCAATGCATGAAATTGAAATAAAGATCGTAAATACTTCAGGTAATAAATTGCCTGAGTATGCGACCAACGGCTCAGCAGGCCTCGACCTAAGAGCTCATTTGGAATCGCCCGTAGTGTTGCAACCTTTAGAAAGGTCGATGATCCCCACCGGAATTTTTATTGAAATCCCTTTTGGTTTTGAGGCGCAGGTGCGGCCCAGGAGTGGCCTTGCCGTTAACCATGGAATAACGTGCTTAAATTCCCCAGGCACGGTTGATAGTGATTATCGCGGCGAGCTGAAAGTAATTCTTATAAATTTATCCAATGAAAAATATACAATTAACAATGGAGAGCGTATAGCCCAGATTGTTATATCAAAAGTTGAAAAAGCTAATTGGGTTCCGGTGCCGCAGTTAAAATCTTCATTACGTGGCAATGGTGGCTTTGGGCATACAGGTAAATAATTTCTTTTAAAAACAAATGAAATGATCAGGCAACTTTTTATTATTTTTTTTGGCGCCATTTTATTGCATGCTGCCAGCGGCTGCAGGTCAACAAAAAAATTACAGACGGCGGTAAATAAAAAGGATACATTGCTAACGGTTAATACGGCCACAGCAAAAAATGATTCAATTAAAGGAGCTGCTGATTATCTAAATGCACTTCAAAAAAACAGGATAAATTTTACCACATTCACATCAAAAATTAAAGTACAGTATGAAGACACCAAAGGCAAGCAACCCGACTTTAATGCGTTTGTAAGATTGTACTCGGACAGTGTTCTTTGGGTTTCAATAAGCGCCACCTTCCTGGGAATTGAGGCATTTAAAATTCTTATTACTAAAGACAGCATCATCATTTTGAATAAACTGGATAAGCAAGTAGAATATCATCCATTTAGTTACATAGAACAGATCACCCATATTCCTTTAAATTTCTCGACCATGCAGGATCTGTTAATAGGAAATCCGATTTATGTGGGAGATAGCATTGTTAATTACAGGCAAACCGAAAATCATATTTTGATTGCCACAGCAGGGAAATTTTTTAAAAATCTCATTACAATTTCCGCGGATAATAAGCTCATTGAACGAAGCAAGCTCGACGATATTGATCTTTCACAAAACCGAACTGCCGACCTCACTTACGGTGATTATGAAAAAAATAACGACATCTTTTTTTCAACGTACCGGGAGATAACCGTTGCAGAAAAAACCAAAGTGGACATTAATCTTTTGTTTAAGCAGTACGAGTTTAACAAGGAATTATCATTCCCCTTTATCATACCAAGAAATTATAAAACAAAATAATTGTTATTTTAAAGTGGTTGCATTATCATAAGTGCAACTGCTTCTTTTTCTAATAAAAATTATGTGCATGCCTGGAAAAATTTTAACTGTATTAATTACTACTCTTTTCTTTTTTTTTACTGCATCGGCGCAGCAGGAGGATAAAGATGAACTGCAGCGGGAGCGTGAAAAATTAAAAAAAGAGATTGCCGAAACAGAGAAAGCTTTGGCAGAAGTGAGAAAAACAGCTAAGGTTAACATCGGAGGTTTGACCCTGATCAATAAAAAAATTGATCTGCAGGGAAATGTGATTGATAATATTAGCGGCGAAATAAAAAACCTTAATAACAATATATACCTCTCACAATCTGAGATAAATAGTATGTCGCGTGTATTGGATACTCTTAAACAGGAATATGCCAGGAGCATGGTGTATGCTTACAAGAACCGGAGCAACTATGATTATTTGAATTTTATTTTTTCAGCCTCCAGCTTTAATGATGCTATTAAAAGGGTTGCTTATTTAAAATCGTATAGAAACTATCGCGAAATGCAGGCTGAAAATATATTGCGAACTCAGAAAATGCTTGGGGATCGAATCCAGATATTATCCGGAACCAAGCAACGAAAAAATGTTGTATTGCAGGAGCGGGATAAAGAGATGAGTATGCTTGAAAGGCAACAACAGGAAAAGCAGGTGATCGTAAATAAAATTAAAGGTCAGCAAAAGGAACTTACCGCCCAGGTAAACGCTAAAAGAAAGCAGGATGCTAAGTTGAGAAATATGATATCGGCCATGATACGCAGAGAAATAGCCATTGCCCGAGCAGAAGCGGCTAAAAAAGAAAAAGAAAGATTAGCCGCTTTAAAAAAGGCTAATTCTGCAACTGAAAATACAACCACCGCCAATACGAAGCCGGTTGCCAGGACTTCAAAGCCGCCTTCAGGAAGCGTATTGGTAACCTCTGAAGCAGACAAAGCGCTTGATGAAAATTTTAGAAAAAACAGGGGCATACTTCCATGGCCGGTCACCGGGTTTATTATTGCTCATTTTGGTCCAAATAAATTACCTGGCGGCATAGACTACGATAATCCCGGTGTTACCATTGGCGCTAAAATAGGGGAATCTGTAAAAGCAGTATTTGATGGGGAGGTAACGCTTGTAAGTTATATCGAAGACAAACAGGCGGTCTTTATCAAGCATGGAAAATATTTTACCGTGTATAGTAATCTGGGATCAGCAAGTGTGCAAAGAGGCGATAACGTAAAAACGGGACAGGTGATTGGAAAAGCCGGTGTAAATGATGAGGGACAGGGTCAGGTAGATTTTATTTTGATGGAAGAAAGTAACAATATAAATCCTGAGCAATGGCTGAGGAGATAGAAATACCGGTTTATTAGTTTAGTGTTTATTGATTACAGCGGTAGCGAATCGGCAGGCGCGGTTCTTAAAACTTTTTTGTACAAATTTTCGTATTCAGGTACAATTTTATCAATATCAAATTTTTTAGCCTGAGCGAATGCATTTTTTTTCATCTCTTTAAATGCAACATCGTCTGAAAAAAGATTGATAATTTTTTTACTCATATCGTCCACGTCTCCTACATTACTCAGAAAACCGGTAACGCCTTCAATATTTATTTCCGGCAAACCCCCTGCATTTGTTGAAGCTACCGGTACACCGGCTGCCATGGCTTCTAAGGCCACTAATCCAAAACTTTCATATTCGCTTGGCAAAATAAATAGGTCGGTAATAGCCAAAATATCTTCCATCTGTTCCTGTCTTCCGAGAAACCTGATATCAGCGTGAGAATCACTTTCGCGGCACAATCTTTCCACATAGGAGCGTTCGGGGCCGTCTCCTACAAACAGCAGCCTGGAAGGAATTTGGGCATTTAATTGTTCGAATACTTTCACCACATCTCCCACTCTTTTCACCTTTCTGAAATTGGAAGCATGCAATATTATTTTTTCATTATCAGGCGCAATTACCTGTTTAAAAGCAGTGACCGGTTTTCGATCAAAACGTTTTACATCTACAAAATTATAGATGACCTCTATTTCCTTTTCTATCTTGAAATTTTTATAAGTCTCATCCCTCAAATTTTTTGAAACGGCAGTGATAGCATTACTTTCATTCATGGAAAAGGTAACCACCGGCGAATAGGTTTTATCTTTTCCTACCAGGGTAATATCCGTTCCATGTAAGGTTGTTATTACCGGAATATGCTTTCCTTCCTTAGCCAGAATTTGCTTCGCCATATATGCAGCCGATGCGTGCGGAATAGCATAATGCACATGCAGGAGCTCTACATTGTTATTGATAATTACATCAACCATGGTACTTGCCAATGCGGTCTCATAAGGCGGATAATCAAACAATGGATACGTAGGAACTCTCACTTCATGATAAAAAATATTGGCATGAAAGCCGCTTAATCTCACCGGCTGCTGGTAAGTAATAAAATGAATATTATGCCCTTTATCGGCAAGCGCTTTTCCCAATTCCGTTGCCAATACACCGCTTCCTCCAAATGTGGGATAGCAAACAATACCTATATTCATAATGAAAATTATTTATAATAAAACAGTGAAAATTCCCAGGCCAATGCGAAGCAGATAATTAAAATTTTTGCGCAAATTACAATTTCTTTTTACAGGTACTTGAACTTAGGAAATCATAAAAGTACTTTATGCCTTTTATTTTATTGATCCAAATCCATTACTTTTGCCGCCCCAAAAGCGCATGTGGTGAAATTGGTAGACACGTCAGACTTAGGATCTGATGCCGCAAGGTGTGGGGGTTCGAGTCCCTCCATGCGCACACTCACAATATAGTTTCTATAAAAAAAGAATGGCTCTGTTCCTGAAACAGAATAAAAATTAGAAATAATGGCAAGTGTTACAAAAGAAAACATTGGTACTCTTCATGATAAATTAACGGTAAAAGTTTCTAAAGAAGATTATTATCCTTCATTTGAAAAAGCTATAAAAGAGTATAGTAAAAAAGCGAATATTCCCGGTTTTAGAAAAGGTATGGTGCCTCCGGGAATGGTGAAGAAAATGTACGGAGCTTCCATTTTTTACGATGAAGTAATAAAATCGGTTGAAAAAGAATTGCAGGAATATCTCACAAAAGAAAAGCCTGAAATTTTCGCGCAGCCTTTACCGATGGAAAGTAACGTGCGCAATCTTGACATGGCAAATCCGGCTGAATATGATTTTCCATTCGAATTAGGGGTTAAACCAACTATTTCTTTAGAAACATTGACTGCCACAAAACCAGTACTTCATAAAGTTCAGGTAACACCGGCAATGGTTGATGAGGAAATTGAAAAGCTGGTAACCAAACATGGGAATATGAAAGATGCGGAAGAGGTTACCGCTCCTGAAAATGTATTGAGTGTGTCGTTTCAGGAATCTGATGCCGAAGGAAACCCTTTACCAGATGCTGTTGCAAAAGATAATTCCATATTGGTAAAATATTTTTCAGAAGATTTTTTTCCTCACATTTATGGAAAGAAGAAAGACGAGGATTTTGTTTTGCAATTAAAAAATGCTTTTCCGGAAAAAGAAAGAGAATGGATTTTGTCTGATCTCGGGTTGGATAAGGACGATCCTTCTTCTGTTGAAAAATATTTTAAAATGACTATTACCAAAATTGATTTGGTGGAAAAAAAAGAATTGAACGAAGATTTTTTCAACCTGGTGTTACCTGGAAAAGAAATAAAAATGGAAGAAGAATTTCGCAACGTTCTTAAGGATGAAATTCAAAACCAATGGGATGATGCCAGCCGGGTACAAATGCATGACCAGCTTTACCATACATTATTGGAAGTGCCCTTGCAGTTACCTGATGAATTTCTAAAACGGTGGCTGGCTGTTGGCGGAGAAAAGAAAAAAACGGCCGGAGAGGTAGAAGCTGAATATCCATCTTTTGCAAATCAATTAAAATGGACTTTAATCAGTGATAAAATTATTGGCGAAAATAATCTCGAAGTTAAGAAGGAAGAATTAAGAGATCACATGAGGTCCCAAATCATGCGCTATTTCGGTCAGATGAACCTTGGTGAGGATACTCAGTGGATCGAAAGTTACATTGACCGGATGATGAAAGATGAAAAACAGGTAGATAGCAGTTATAGAAAAATTATAACTGAAAAATTATTTGCCTGGCTTGAGACCCAGGTTACTCCTGAAGAAAAGGAAACTACGCCCGATGAGCTTATGGCAATGCAGCATCATCATTAACTAAAGGTCCCTAAGCAGATAATGTCAAATCAATGACTATTAACTCAATGACTATCAACCTGAACTTAAATAACCAACAATAATTAATAAGCCCAAGTCCAAACCGCCCTTTTGTCTTATTTTTTTACTTAGCATAATATTTGGAACTTCACGCCGTAAATCGTTATTACTCTAAATTTCATCTATGAATATTGGAAAAGAATTTGAAAAATATGCCGTCAGGCACAAAGGTATCAGCAGCAACACGCTGCATGGATACATCAATCATAATGTAACGAATCTTACTCCAAATATAATTGAAGAAAGGCCGATGAATGTCGCAGTGATGGACGTTTACAGCCGTTTAATGATGGATAGAATCATTTTCCTCGGTTATCCCGTAAATGATGAGGTGGCAAACATTATTACTGCCCAGCTTCTGTTTTTGGAAAGTACGGATAGAACAAGAGACGTTCAATTATATATTAATTCTCCCGGCGGGGCCGTGTATGCGGGTCTTGGATTGTATGACACCATGCAGTTTGTTTCCCCTGATATAGCTACGATTTGTACCGGCATGGCGGCAAGTATGGCAGCCGTATTAATGTGTGCCGGAGCGGCTGGCAAAAGAAGTGCTTTGAAGCATGCAAGAATCATGATGCACCAGCCAAGCGCGGGCGCTGCAGGCCAGGCTTCTGACGTAGAGATAACCGTAAATGAAGTAAGGAAAGTAAAACATGAACTTTATGAAATATTGAGCAATCATACCGGTCAAACTATTGAAAAAGTTACCAAGGACAGCAACCGCGATTTTTGGATGACTGCCGGTGAAGCAAAAGACTATGGTCTCATTGACGAAGTCCTTTTAACAAATACCAAAAAGATAAAGAAGTAAAGCTCATTTTAATATAAATACTATGATTTTATATAATGGAAATTTAAGACGTTTCGAAGACGAAGAAGAACCGGAAAAACAACTTCCTGAAAACCCAATGGAAAAAATGATGGGGGGAATGATGTTTGATAAAAAATTTATCGAGCAAAGGAAAATTTTTCTCTGGGGTGCGGTGGATGATAAAAGCGCAAAAGATATTACCAACAGGCTTTTATTTCTTGAGGCCGAAGCACCGGGTAAAGAAATAACTTTTTATATTAACAGTCCGGGTGGTATTATTACCAGTGGCATGGTAATTTACGATACCATGAAGATGATCACCTCGCCGGTAAGTACTGTGTGTATGGGTATGGCGGCAAGTATGGGAAGTATTTTATTAAGCGGTGGCGAAAAAGGGAAGAGATTTATTTTTCCCCATGGTGAGGTCATGATCCATCAGCCAAGCGGGGGCGGGCAAGGCACCAGCGCCGATCTTGAAATAATTGCAGTTCAAATATTAAAAGCGAAACAATTAGGAGCAAAAATTCTTGCGGACAACTGCGGGCAGAGTTATGATAAAGTGATGGAAGATTTTGACCGCGACTACTGGATGGATGCTAAAGAAAGTAAGAAATACGGTATTATAGATGCTATACTTGATAAGTTCTAATGCAACATTTAATGCCAATTAAATGTCCTCAATACAATTTATTATTCTTTAGAGAGTTTTAGGCAAAAAAGTTGTACATTATAATTAAAATAAAATAATCTCAGAAATTGAATTTAAAGCATGGCTAAACAACAATCATTACATTGCTCTTTTTGCGGAAGAAACCGCGATGAAGTGAAAATTCTTATTGCCGGACAAGAAGGTCATATATGTGAGAATTGTGTGGAACATGCCCAGGAAATTATCACCCAGGAGATTTTTCCTATGCCTGAAAAGAGTGCTCCTTCTTCAAATTATAAATTAGCCGTAAAGAAGCCCGTCGAGCTAAAAAAATTCCTTGATGAGTACGTGATAGGACAGGATGATGCAAAAAAGGTTCTGGCCGTTGCTGTCTATAATCATTACAAAAGACTCAATCAAAAAATAGACAGTGATGTTGAAATAGAAAAAAGTAATATCATCATGGTGGGCGAAACCGGCACGGGCAAAACCCTTTTGGCCAAAACAATCGCCCGCATACTTAATGTGCCCTTTGCAATAGTAGATGCTACCGTTTTTACCGAGGCAGGTTACGTGGGAGAAGATGTAGAAAGTATTTTAAGCAGACTGCTTCAGGTATGTAATTTTGATATTAACGCGGCGCAAAAAGGGATTGTATATATCGATGAAATTGATAAAATAGCCCGTAAGAGTGATAATCCAAGTATCACGCGTGATGTAAGCGGAGAGGGAGTTCAGCAAGGGTTATTAAAATTATTAGAAGGAACAGAAGTATTGGTTCCCCCGCAAGGCGGTCGTAAGCATCCTGAGCAAAAACTGATCAAGCTAAATACCAGCAACATACTTTTTATATGCGGAGGCGCCTTCGATGGCGTGGACAGGCTTATTGCCAGAAGAATAAATACAAATGCTATTGGATTTACCGTAAATAAAGACCTCCAGGAATTTCAACGCAAAAATTTGTTGCAATTTGTAAATGCGCAGGATTTAAAAGCCTTTGGTCTTATTCCCGAGCTCCTGGGGCGGTTGCCGGTAATCACTTTTTTAAATCCGCTTGATAAGATTACCCTACGAAATATCTTAACTGAACCAAAGAATTCTCTTATAAAGCAGTATAAGAAATTGTTTGACCTTGAAGGAATTGAATTGGTTATTGAGGACGATGTGTATGATTTTATGGTAGAAAAAGCGCTTGAATACAAACTGGGTGCAAGAGGGTTAAGAAGTATTTGTGAGAGCATTTTAATGGATGCCATGTTTGACCTTCCATCGCAAAAAGTAAAATCTTTCGTCGTTACATTGGATTATGCTGAGCATAAGTTTAAGATCAGTAAGCTTAGTATGTTGAAAGTTGCCTGATAAAACTGATGTCTGAAATCTATTCAATAAATTTTTCTCCTTTATTATAACTTTTGCACTTCAACAAAAAATCTCTCATTTTATTTTTTTCATTTTATTTTTACCTGTACCCTTGTGTTCATTAAAAAGTTTTTTAAATGGTTGATGTAATTCTTGGTCTGCAATGGGGCGATGAAGGAAAAGGGAAAATTGTAGATTATTTTGCTCCGGGGTATGATATTATTGCCCGTTTCCAGGGTGGGCCAAATGCCGGCCACACGCTCTATATCAATAAAGAAAAGATCGTATTGCATCAAATTCCTTCCGGTATATTTCATGATAATAAAATAAATTTAATTGGCAACGGCGTAGTTCTTGATCCCGTTATACTTAAAAGGGAATGTGAATCTGTAGCTGCGATGGGTATTGATTTTAGAAAAAGTCTTTTTATAAGTGAAAGAACCCATTTAATATTACCCACCCACCGGGCATTAGATAAAGCCAGCGAGACAGCAAAGGGCCGCGATAAGATAGGTTCGACACTTAAAGGAATTACGCCCGCCTATATGGATAAAACAGGAAGAAACGGATTAAGAGTGGGCGATCTTTTGAATAAAAATTTTATCTCTCAATACATCAAACTACGGCTGAAACATCAAAGACTGCTGGACAATTTTTCATTTGATGACGACCTGTCTGCGTGGGAGGAAGAATTTTTTGAAGCACTCGAATTTATAAAAACATTGAAAATAGTTAATGGAGAATATTTCATAAATGATTTATTACAAAAAGGCAAAAAAGTATTAGCGGAAGGCGCGCAGGGAAGTATGCTTGATGTTGACTTCGGCACATTTCCCTTTGTTACTTCATCCAGCACGATCACCGCGGGTGTTGGCAGCGGGCTTGGTGTTGCACCGCAAAAAATAAAAGAAGTATTTGGAATCACCAAGGCTTATTGCACACGGGTAGGCAGTGGTCCTTTTCCGACCGAACTGTTTGATGAAAATGGAGAACAGATCAGAAAGCTCGGAAATGAATTTGGCAGCACAACCGGACGTCCCAGAAGATGCGGATGGATTGATTTGGTTGCTTTAAATTTTGCCTGCATGATAAACGGTGTTACACAACTCGTAATGACAAAAGCCGACATCCTCGATTCGCTGGAAGAACTGAATGTATGCAATATGTACAGAGTTGATGGAAAGGATACCAAACTAATTCAATTTCAAATGCAGGGGGTTAAAATCCAACCGCTATATAAAAAATTTGAAGGATGGAAAACGGATATTACCGCGATAAAAAAATTTAATGAACTGCCTTCTGAAATGAAGATTTATATCAATTATATTAATGATACTTTAGGTGTTCCGGTAAATTTTATTTCAAATGGACCAGGCAGCGATCAGATCATTGTGGCATCATGATTGTGGTTTCGTATTTATTTAAATGCAATTTTTTTTTCAAAAAAAATAGTAATAATATTTGGCTAATTAAAAATCTAATTGAAATTTTACAGTAAGAATTCTTAAAAAATTATGAAAGCGAAATCTGATAAGGGAAATAAGTTTCCTAAAAAAAATCTGGCAGAAGATGACGAGAAAATAGCATCATCAAAAAAATTATCTGCGAAAAATGATGATGATGATGAGGAGGAGGACCTTAAAGATGAAGATGAGAAGCCTCTGAAAAAATCTAAAACCACAGTTCAGAAAAAAGGCAAGAAAGACGATGAGGATGATGATGACGATGTAGAAGTTGAAGACGATTGGGAAAAAACCGAGGACGATGATTACGACCCTGATTTTGAAGAGTTTGACATTCCTAAATCAAAAATAAAAAAGCCCTCAGCAAAAAAGGGAAAAGGTGATGATGAATTTGAAATGGATAATGATTTCAAAGATCTGGATCTTTTCAACGATGACAGTGATTCAGATGATGATGACGATGACTTTTAAATAAAGTAATAGAATTATCTTCATTGCTGTTATCAATTATTCTTGAAGAGAAAATTCACATCATATTTCACATCAGACTATTTAAAAACTAAGATTCAGGTGCTAAACTTTGGAAAAAGGTTCAGCACCTTTTGCTTTTTGGATAATCATGAATACAATTTTAGAAAGTCATTTGATTGCATAGCAGGTGCAGGAGTTATCAAATACCTTCTTTCGGGTAAAGATCAAGATCACAATCTTGAAAAATTAGATCAGTTTCAAAAACAGCATAAGGATTGGTTATTTGGTCATATTTCTTATGATCTAAAAAACGAGATTGAAGATTTATCCTCATCCAATTTCGACGGAATTCAATTTCCGGTATTATTGTTTTTTGTTCCGGAAATTGTCTTCATTTTGAACAAAAATGAATTGCAGATTGGAGTGTGCAGTTTAAATCCTGATCTTGTTTTCAACCAGCTCACTTCAGGAATATTTCCCGAAGAAAAAAACAAAGAAATTCCCTTTCTTAAAAGCAGGCTTACGAAAAAAAACTATGTGGAAACTGTGAAAACTTTACAGACGCATATTCTGAAAGGAGACTGTTATGAAATTAATTTTTGCCAGGAATTCTTTGCCACCGACACCAAAATTGATCCGGTTTATGTGTACAGGAATTTAAACATTTACTCCCCTAATCCTTTTTCGGCGTTTTATAAATACAAGGACAAATTTCTGATGTGTGCAAGTCCCGAAAGATTTCTTAAAAGAGAAGGCGACTTGTTGATCTCTCAACCCATGAAAGGAACCGCCAAAAGAATTTTAAACGATGAAAATGCAGACCTTTCTCACAAAGACGCTCTTCGTCTCGATGCAAAAGAAAGATCAGAAAATATTATGATAGTAGATCTTGTACGGAACGATCTTACAAAAGTGTGCATAGGAGGGTCGGTAAAAGTGGAAGAATTTTTAGAAATATACTCCTTCCCGCAGGTTCACCAAATGATATCAACGGTTACCGGAATCTTAAACAAATCTGTGAAGCTTTCCGAAATTTTTAAGAGCACCTTTCCAATGGGATCAATGACCGGCGCTCCCAAAAAAAGAGTTATGGAACTTATTGAAAAATATGAAAAAACAAAAAGAGGATTATTCTCCGGAACGATAGGTTATTTTGATCCTGAGGGAAATTTTGATTTCAATGTAGTTATAAGAAGCCTTCAATACAACAGCACAACTCGATATCTTTCTATTATTGCCGGCTCAGCAATTACCTTTCATAGCATTCCGGAAAAGGAATATGAAGAATGCTTGTTAAAAATAAGTGCAATGAAAAAGTCCCTGGAATAGTTACTTCTTTTTTTGGCCCTTAAGCTGACTTTCCTTTTTGGATAGCGTTTCTGTCGTGCCGCTTACACCACCTAATAATTGCTGAACACATTCATTAAGTATCGGATACTTATGTAAGATAAAAAGCCCCATTTTATCATTTGGTAATCTGAGATCGTAAGATGCACCCGTAGCGAGGATATCATCAAACCCCGGATTATAATGATTGAAATCGGCAATTTCCATATCCAGGTTTTTTGCAATAATTGCCGCATTATATCTGCCCGAAACAGGTATCGAATCAGAAGTAGAATCTTCCAGTTGAGAAAGGTTAGGTTTGCCATTATTGTTACTCAGGCTTGTATAATTAAAATTAGCGCCATTTCCTGTTTCCATAACATAATGCGTAGCGATAAATTTCTTTACGTGATTGCGGGATTCTTCAGGAAGATAATATTGAAGTTTCCAAAAATTGCGGCTTCCGCTTTTTTTTATAGCACTATAAACACGCCCTGGTCCACCATTATAAGCGGCGATTACCAGCAACCAATCTTTTAGATCTTTATAAAGAGTTAACAGGTATTTCGCGGCAGCATTCGTGCTTTTATAATAATCAGTTCGGTCATCCGCATATTGATTTACTTGTAAGCCATAATCTCTTGCCGTATAGGTCATAAATTGCCATGGTCCGCGGGCCCCGGCAACCGAAAGCGCATTTGAGTTAAGATTGCTTTCGATAACGGCAAGGTATTTCAGTTCTTTAGGCAATCCATATTGCGAAAGAATACCGTCAATATAATTGAAATAAGACATGGAAGTTAATTTCAATTGCTTTAAACTTTTTTCGTGTGCATGCAAGTAGTCCTGCATGTAATTTTCTGCATAAGGATTTACTTGTGCCGAATAAGGGATCGTGGGATTGTACGAATAGTTTTTAAATAAATCTTTGAAACCATATTTTGTAACCTCGCTTACATATTGAACTTTTTCTTCTTTGGGCGGCACGGGCGACTTTATAACATCTTCTATTTCTTTTTCTTCAACCGAATCAATGTCGGTTTTGGAAGTTTCTGAAGTCACTTTTTGCTGACTAAAGCCGGGTGAAAACACGACGAAAACGATTTGTAGAAAAAAGCTAAAAAATAGTTTCTGTAGAAAATTCCTCATCTTTATTAGTACTGTTTATAACCCTTTAAAAGCTTATCGGATATTTCCAGTAAAGTTAATTCATTGTATTTGTTCGTAATTACCTGCACACCAAAAGGCATCCCGTTCGGGTGTCTAAACAGTGGTAAGGAAACAGCCGGTGTACCTGTTAAATTAGCGAACACTGTATAAATATCGGCGAGATATACTGATATAGGATCTTTTTCCATATTGCCGGCATGGAAAGCTGTGTTAGGAACTGTAGGCATTATAATCGCATCGTAGTTTTTAAAGATATCTTTTGTACGATCGGCTACTAATCGCCTCACTTGCTGTGCTTTTGTAAAATAAGCATCATAATATCCTTCGCTTAGTACAAAGGTTCCAAGCATGATTCGCCGTTTTACTTCTTTACCAAATCCACGGCTTCTGTTTTTTTTATAAAACTCCGTAAGATCTTCGCCATTTTTCTTATCACGGTATCCATATCTCACTGCATCATAACGGGATAGATTACTCGAAGCTTCGGCAGTTGTGAGCACATAATAAGCAGGCACGATAAAGTCAATCATGTCGAATTCTATTTCTTCTGTAACATGGCCCTCCTTTTCTAATTGTTTTGTCAGGCCGTAAATACTGCTTTTTATTTCCGGATCAATACTTTTATGTTCAAGCGCATTTTTTAAAATAGCGAATTTATATAACCTGGATTCAGGAGAAATAGCAAATTTTTTTGGATGCTCCTGTTTTAAAGTGCTGTCAAAATCATCTTTGCCATTGATCACTTCAAGCACTTTGGCGGCATCATCCATATTGTTTGAAAAAATTCCGATTTGGTCAAATGAAGAAGCATAAGCTATCAGTCCATGCCTTGAGATAGCTCCATAGGAAGGTTTTAGTCCGGTTATTCCACAGAAATCAGCGGGCTGCCGTACGGAGCCTCCCGTATCGCTTCCGAGGCTTACCATACATAAGCCAGCCTGAACGGCAACCGCTGAACCACCTGACGAACCCCCTGGCACTTTATCATTATCAAGGGCATTTAAAACTCTGCCATACACTGAGTTTTCATTAGTGCTTCCCATAGCAAATTCATCGCAATTGCAATTTCCTATTATGATAGCCCCTTCAAGTAATAATCTTTCAACCGCTGTGGAAGAATATGTGGAGACAAAATCTCCTAAGATTGCGGACGCTGCGGTAATCTTATGATCTTTATAACAGATCACGTCTTTAATAGCAATTATAACACCATGCAGCTTACCGCAGGCCTCTCCCTTACTTCTTTTTTTGTCAAGAAGTATGGCTCTTTCTATACTTTCAGTTTTAAAAACTTCTACAAAGGCATTCAGATGTTTCGAATCCTGTATTTGTTTTAAATAATATTGAACCGTCTCCTCACAGGATACAGACCCATTGTTAAGTTCTGCATGATAATCGTCAATAGTTTTAAAAGAAAACAAGAACATATATTTAAAAAATGGCTCAGATATAACATTCCTTTTTATAAAAGCAATGCACATCTTAGCCAAAATAAGTAAGAATAAAGATTTTATTTGGGTAATTCTGTTTCTATTCTAGGTTCGGCAGGAGCAGCGGGGGCCGCAGCCTGCGATGCAGCAGTATCTTTTTCTTTCATACCTGCATCAATTTCGTTTTTCACGTGCTCTTTTGCGTCATTGAATTCCCTAACTCCGCGGCCAATGCCTCTCATGAGGTCCGGGATTTTCTTACCTCCGAAAAATAATAATACAACAAGTAAAATCAGTATCCATTCTGATCCTCCGGGCATTGATAATAGCAACCCCGGGTTTAGAAAAGTAAGTGTCATTTTATATTAGAATTTAAATAGAAATCAAAGATACTAATAATAGAATAAGCTTTCTTACATGAAATAAAATTGAGAAGATTTTAATATTCTTACCTGATGTACCGGCCACATTTTGCTTTACCACTTGCAGCTTCGTAAGGCGAAATTCCGCGGGCACAGGAAGAAAAAATAAGAGATAGCAAAGTAATAGATAGCATTAAAGCTACAAGAGTGATTTTTTTCATGGGAAATAAAAATCGTGACGTAAAATTTAAATCATTAATAGGTTTGATGAATTGTAAGTATAAAAGAAAAACCCGGAAGGCAATAGCCATTCCGGGTTTTTCTTAGTAAAATATCGCTATTTTATCCGTTTTTCCTGAATTCGGGCACTTTTACCTGATCTGTCACGTAGAAAGTACAACTTGGAACGACGCACTTTTCCTACTTTATGCAGTTTAATGCTTTCAATATTTGGAGAAAAAACAGGAAATAATCGCTCAACGCCAACTCCGTTACTTATTTTTCTTACGGTAAAGGTGGCTGTTCCACCCTGACCCTGGCGCTTTATAACATCTCCCTTAAAACTTTGGATTCTTTCTTTATTCCCTTCAATGATCTTATAATTTACAGTAATATTATCACCGGCTTTAAATTGCGGAATCTCTTTTTTTTCTGTTAACTGCTCGTGTACAAAAGCAATTGCATTCATGGCTTTTTATTTTAGGATTGCGAAGGTAACGCAAAAAATTAGATTTTGAAAAGGCAATTTGATAAAACTTGCAACTCCGGCAGTATTTTAATTGACAACTTCTTATGGGTTACCTGGCGACATTCACTGCTCTTTTTTCGCGTATCACGGTCACTTTTATCTGACCCGGGTAAGTCATCTCTGTTTGTATTTTTTGGGCAATTTCAAAACTTAATTTATCGCTTTCTCCATCACTCACTTTTTCAGCTTCCACTATTACGCGAAGTTCCCTGCCAGCTTGTATTGCATAGGCTTTTTCAACGCCCTGATAAGCGAGTGCGAGATTTTCAAGATCCTTTATTCTCTGTAAATATTGTTGCATTATTTCGCGGCGGGCGCCAGGCCTTGCCCCGCTCATAGAATCACATGCTTGTACAACGGGTGATATTACATACTTCATTTCTACCTCATCATGATGTGCGCCGATGGCATTGCAAACGGCAGGATTTTCGCCGTACTTTTCAGCTAGTTTCATCCCAAGAAGTGCATGACTTAATTCAGTCTCGTCATCAGGCACTTTACCAATATCATGTAAAAGCCCGGCCCGCTTTGCCAGTTTTGAATTCATTCCTAATTCCGCTGCCATAATCCCGCAAAGATTGGCCACTTCCCTGCTATGCATCAAAAGGTTTTGGCCATAAGAAGAACGAAACCTCATCTTTCCAACAATTCTTACCAATTCTTTATGCAGCCCATGTATTCCTAACTCAATCACGGTGCGTTCCCCAATTTCAATAATTTGCTCTTCAAGTTGCTTGCGGGTTTTCTCTACCACTTCTTCAATGCGTGCAGGGTGTATGCGGCCATCGGTAACAAGCCGCTGTAAAGAAAGTCGTGCAATTTCGCGACGCAGCGGATCAAAAGAGGATAATATAATTGCCTCCGGCGTGTCATCTACTATTAAATCAACTCCTGTTGCGGCTTCGATAGCTCTTATGTTTCTGCCTTCCCGGCCTATGATCGACCCTTTAATTTCGTCGCTTTCAAGGTTGAAAACCGTTATGGCATTTTCAATTGCCTGCTCCGAAGCGGTGCGCTGAATCGTTTGAATAATGATTTTCCGGGCTTCTTTATTTGCTCTTAATTTTGCATCGTCAACAATTTCCTGTTGAATAATAAGCGCCTGGGAATTCGCCTCCTGCTTTAATGTTTCTATTAGTTGGGCCTTGGCTTCTTCTGCGGACAAACCCGAAACTTTTTCAAGTCTTCGAATGTGTTCTTCCTGGTGTTTTTCGAGTTCCGTGCGTTTTATATTTACGACTTCTACCTGGCGGTTTAGGTTTTCTTTTATTGCCTCATTTTCCTTAATTATCCGTTCAACATTCTGGTCTTTCTGATTGATAGACTGCTCCTTTTGTTTTATCCGGTTTTCGGCTTCGCTTAATTTTTGATTGCGCTGAAAAACTTCCTTATCATGTTCCGCTTTTAGTTGAACGAAGCGTTCTTTAGCTTCAAGTTGCTTTTCTTTTTTAAGAGTTTCCGCCTGAAATTGAGCATCAGATAATATTTTTTGAGCTTCCTTTTCAGCGTTTTCTACTTGTAATTTTGTGTTTTTGGCAAATAATATTTTACCCAGAATGATACCTGCTACTAATGCAGCGACACCAATTATTATCGGGAGTGTGTATTCCATTTTCTTTTAATGATTTTATACTGTTCATAATCTGCAATCCTCTTAGATGGCGTTTCTTTTCTGTAAAAGAGTAATAGACGAAGATAGATAAATTGTGTGGAAAATTATGGACAACAAATCAAAGCTTATTTGATTAGAATGAATAATTTAAAGATTTCTTTTTAGCTGAATAACGACATAAAAACCATCGGCAGTAACAGATAACTATGGCAACACATCGTCAATTTGATTCTCCATCTTTTGCAGCAACCCCTGGATATTTTTTGTGGCAATATCGGCTCCTAATGTGTTTTGCGACTCTGTCGCAAACCATATTAGGACCATTGAAATGTAATCCTGCATATCTTTTCCTGCATATTGAGTTCGAAACTCTAAAATTTTATCGTTGATGATTTTTAAGGTGCCCCTGACTGTTTCTTCATCAGAGGGAAGTATTTTGATGCGGTAGGTTCTGTCGCCAATTAAAATATTTAAAGGAATAAGGGGTGATGTCATTGTTATTTATTTAGTATTGCCATGCATTTTTCAATATCTTTTACATATTGATTGATCTGTTTTTCAAATCCATTTCTTTCCGTTTCATTCATTTTTCCAGCCGAAGCTTTTAAGATGGATGCTTCCAACTCCAGAAGATTCATTTTTTCCGCAGTGAATTTCGCATTTGTTCTGTACTCATCCACCTCACGTGCTAAGGCAGCATTTTCTTTTTGAAGCGCAGCGAATTTTTTAAAAAAAACCTGCAATTTTGTATTGATCGTTTTTATTTGTTCTTCCACGGTTATCATTGTAAGGTGTTTCTTCTTATTTCTGCGTTATTTTCTTTTTCAACGATATCAATGATTCGGTTCATAAAAGAATCTACTTCAATATCGGTAAGTGTTTTTTCGCTATCAGAAAATGTAAATGTAATAGCCAGTGATTTCCTGGCCTCTCCTAATTTTTCGCTTTCAAATACATCAAATAATTTGATATCGATAAGTTTTGAAAGTTTCAGGGATGCAATTGAATCCTCTATAGATTGATACGGTACCTGTTTATCCACCACAATGGAAAGATCGCGGTTTACCTGCGGAAATTTCGGTATTTCAACAAAGGAAATAGAATTCTTTTCTGTAAGGGCCATTAATTTCTGCCAGTTTACCGCCAGGTAAAATACCGGCTGCTTTATTGATAATTTTTCAAGTAAGGCAGTGGAAACAGTCCCACCCTCAGATAGAACAATTCCTTCATATATGCCGGTGAATGTTTCTTTCATTTCATTATTATGGGCGGGAATAATTTGAAACTTTTTCAAGCCGGCGAGAATAAAAACACTATTGCAAACTCCCTTCATAAAATAGATATCATGAGTTCCTTTCGGGCCGCGCCACGTAACTTCTTTCCCTCTGCCTGTAAAGTATAAGGCCAGCATTTCCTCTTCACGATATTTCCCAGCCCCTGCA
>JALZAJ010000178.1 GCA_030948465.1 Bacteroidota bacterium | reverse complement strand
CATTTTATTAAATATCCCATTGTGTCATAATCATCCGCGGTAAAATGCAAATGATGAACACATACCTCAGCAGTTATTTTTTTTTCGGCAAGAGGAATATTGTTAACAAAAAGCTCCAGTTCTTTTTGGGTGGAAATGTGTAAAACATGTAAACGGCTGTTATATTTTTTTGCCAGCGAAACGGCAAAAGACGATGATTGAAAGCAGGCGTTTTCGTCTCTTATCAACGGATGATCCGAAGCGGAAAGATCATGCTTTGCGCTTTTTATTTTTGCATAATTGTCTTTGATTATTTTTTCGTCTTCGCAATGAGTGGCGATCAGCAATTCGCTTTTCCCAAATATTCTGCTGAGTGTATTTTCATTATCGACCAGCATGTTTCCCGTGCTGGAGCCCATAAATATTTTCACTCCGCAAATATCTTTTTTTCTTTTGTTCATCTTCAAAACTTCTTCAGCATTATCATTACCGGCGCCCATATAAAATGAATAATTTGCCAGGGAAGTTTTGTTTGCAATAGCATATTTTTCTTCCAAAAGTTTTTCAGTAAGTGCATTAGGAATTGTATTGGGCATCTCCATAAACGAAGTGATTCCACCGGCTGCTGCCGCCTTACTTTCAGTATAAATGGTTGCCTTATGGGTAAGGCCCGGCTCCCTAAAATGAACCTGGTCATCAATTGCACCAGGAAATAAATGCTTCCCGTCGCCCTCGATTTCAACAGCACGTTCCTTTACCTGGAGCCCGTTTCCAATTCTCTCTATGCGGCCGTTTTTAAGGTAAATATCTTTTTCTTCCGTTTTACCTTCATTGACAATCGAAATCTGTTTAAAAAGATAATTTTGCATATCTTGAAATTAAATAATAAAGACCCAAACCCAATGCAAATTTTAAAAAGCCTTAGCGCACTGCTTCTACTTATATTCCCTTTTATTTCCAAAGCACAAACTACTTACTTACCCGAAGGGGCCAAGGAATACCAATTTATCGACCGGCTTGAAATTAAACAGGGAAATTTTACTGATCTCAATTACTCCACGATAAAACCTTATAGCAGAAAAGCGATAGTGGAAGAGGCCGAATATCTCGACAGCGGCCGCCTGGAAAATAATAATTCACTTACGGGAAATGATACGCAAAACAAATGGGCCGGCCTTAATTTAAGTAAGGTTGATGAGTACAATATTCAAAGCATTTTAATGAATAATTCAGAATGGGTGTCGGGATCTAAAGAAAGCTTTTTGAGCAAACATCCCATCCTGAAAAGCTTTTATGTAACCAAACCCAACCTTCTTGAGGTAAATGTGAAAGACTTTTTTCTTGCCGTAAATCCCGTAATATCATTTCAGGTGGGAAAAGAATCTTCGAATGATGAAACGCTTTTTTATAACAAAAGAGGTGCCACCGCCCGGGGAATGATTGCTAACCGCATTGGCTTTTCTACTACCCTAACTGATAACCAGGAAAGAGGTCCTCTTTTTTTCCAAAACCGGGTAAGGGCGTTTAACGCGGTTCCGGGTGTAGGATTCTATAAGCCATTTAAAACAACGGGTTACGATTATTTTGATGCAAGAGGATATGTAACTTTTAATGCAACAAAATATATTAATATCCAGTTTGGATATGATAAAAACTTTATCGGCAACGGGTACCGCAGCTTGTTTCTCAGCGATTTTGGCAATAGTTATTTATTTCTCAAGCTCAATACGAGAATATGGAAATTTAACTATGAAAATCTTTTTATGGAGCTTATGCCGCAGTTTTTTGTAACCGGTGATAACCTGCTTGACAGAAAATACGCCGCTATGCATCACTTAAGCATGAACGTTACCAGGTGGCTCAATGTAGGCTTGTTCGAGGGCGTTATTTTCGGAAGGAAAAATCGGTTTGATTTTGAATACCTGAATCCAATAATATTTTTGCGGCACATAGAAGGAACGGTAGGCAGCCCTGATAACGCTGTGGCGGGAATTGACTTTAAAGCCAATTTCGCGCATCATTTCCAGGTATATGGCCAACTGCTGCTGGATGAATTTATTCTAAAAGAAGTTACAAAGGGCAATGGATTTTGGGCTAATAAATATGCATATCAACTGGGAGCAAAGTACGTGGATGCCTTCAACTTGAAAAACCTGGATCTGCAGTTTGAAGCAAACCGGGTAAGGCCTTTTACGTATTCTCATAATGATTCTATTGCAAATTATACTCATTACAACCTGCCGTTGGCACATCCGCTGGGAGCAAATTTCCAGGAATTCATCGGTATTCTAAAATATCAGCCTGCGGCAAAATGGTACCTTAATGCACGGGCAATCTATTATTACCAGGGCCTCGATTCTGCCGGAGAAAATTTTGGAAGTAATCCTTTTGAATCTTACGCGACACGCATCAAAGATTATGGCTTTGATGTTGGCGGTGGAAGTAAGGTAAAGGTTTTTAATGCTGCGGTCGCGTTATCGTACGAGCTAAAAGAAAATCTTTTTTTAGAAGGGTCCTTACTTTTCAGAAAATATACCGGGCAGGGAAACAGAACTCTTTTTGGAATAGGCGTGAGGTGGAATGCGGCAAGAAGAGATTATGATTATTGACCCTGACTCTCCGAACGAAACTCGGGTAAGATATCGATACTCTATTTTAACTTTTAAAAAAGTAAAAAACCTTTGCTTTCTACTCCACCGTCAGCGAAAAAGTGATCATTTTTGAATTGATCTTTTCGATTACATTGGAATACCGGAGATCCGGATCGCGACTATGAACGTTAGATAAGCCGCTGCTGAGCTTTATTTCAGGAGATAATACGAAATAGGGAAAATAAATGTGGCAGCCCATCCCGACTTCAAGACTCACATCAGATCGTTTTAATTTTATAAGATCTTCCGCCTTTCTTGCACCGGCATTGCTGGCAAGATCATAATCAAATTTAGCCCCGGCAATAGTATAGGCTTTAAAATTTTTAATGCGATCACTGCTGAATTTAATGTGCACGGGAAAGCTCAGCGTAATGGATTGCACCTTCTTGGTAACTACTGTATCGGGCGTATAATTCTCAGTGTATAGAAATGCTTTTTCAGAAAAAGTAAGATCGAGCGGATGCAGGCGAAGATCGAAATGATTGCTCATACGAATATTAACGAGCCAGGCAAGATTGATTCCCGTGCTGTTAATACTTTCCACATCCATAATGGTATCGCGCTGTAAAAATTCCGGAT
>JALZAJ010000170.1 GCA_030948465.1 Bacteroidota bacterium | reverse complement strand
AATTGGAATTTTCACAATGCTGGCCGTGGGAAAAATAGTATCCGCATTTATAGCCACTATTTTATTTTTCGTAAGATCATAAATATAAACGCCGATGCTACCATGAAATCCATTCAATTCACTTCTTATTTTCTTTTCTAATTTTATATCAGCCTTTTGGGCTTTTGCTTCAAGCGAAATTATTAATAAGATGTATCCTAAAAGTATCTTCATATCACCAGTTTTGGAAACAAAAATAAGTGAGTTGTGAATTTAAAATAATTTTTTAAACCAACGCCATTTCATCGGTGCATTCAAATTCATCACGGTCTGCATGTGGCTCCACATACACCCATTAGATGCCATGACTGGGATCTCCAGGCCCGCAAGCCCGGATTAAAACAGCATTTTGAAATAAAACCCATTCGGTTGAATGAAATACCACCGGAATTTTTATTGTATCGACAGATTATCCTGTATCTGAAACTCTTTGCCCGCATTTACAGTAAGTATCGCATCGGAAGAAAGCGTGTACGCTATGTTTAATATGCAGACGCCTCCTGCTACCGGGTCAATTATAATTTTGCTTCCTGCAGTAATAGTTGAAGGTGGAATTGTATTGTTGCTCCAGTTAGAGAGATCGTCCCAATTGCCGTCGCCATTAAACGTATACACCATTGATGCTACAGGTGAAATAAAATTGCTAATGTCGAATGATCGTAATTTTTGTTCCCATGCCAATAATTATAAATGTTTCACCGGAGAACGCACCAAAAGGCAGCCGTTGTTTTTATTAAAACCCTCTCATTAAAAAAGAGATTACTGTTTAAGGTAACCTCTTATAAATATCAGCTAATAAAATAAATCTATTTCACTGTAAACTCAACCTTCCTGTCGCCCCAAAGAAGATCAACATTGCCCGAGGGACTAATCTTGAACGTCATTTTTTCCGAAGGCGATGAAGCATGGGCCATTTTCCCTTTTACCCGCAGCGCATCATCTGCTTCACTGTATTTAAAAGCACCCCATTGTTTCCATATTTTATTAAAAATCACGGTAACGTCATCCCCATTAAACAAGGTAAACAAGCCATATTTACCTGCGGGTAATTTTTGTCCCTGCACCATTACATCTTTATCGGTTTCAAAAACGGTCGCTTCATTGGCGCCGGTGCGCCAAACTTGTCCATCCATCGGTTCAAGATCTTTACCTATCGTTCTTGCCTTTACCGACGGCTGGCTGTAATCGATAGTGATAGTAGCGCCGCTTGAAATTTTTTGACTGACCTTAGCCGGCGGGCTGGGCCTTTTGCTTTTATCATCATCCATTTGCGCTTTTGATGATGTGCTTGCTATTAACCCTGCAGCAAGTAAAATAACACTGAATACTTTTTTCATTTTTTTATTTTTTTTAGTTGAAATACTGTTGAATAATTTAGATACATTGACAAAAATAAGACCACTTTTCCACTAATGATCCGCTTTTAGATAACCGGTAATTATTGAGTATGAATTGGTTTAATATTTTTGCTGATTCCATCTTTAACGTCTTGTAAAACTTTGTAAACAAATACCTGTTACCTTGCTGTTTAAAATAAAAAAATGCTGGAAGTAAATTTTACTCCGTTTCCGGAGATAATAACTGACAGACTGCTGCTTAGAAAAATTACCCATCGTGATCTAAATCAAATCCTCCGGTTGCGCTCGAGTGACCAAACAATGAAATATGTGGATAGAGAAAAAGCGGTTACCCCCGGGGACGCAGAAAATTTTTTAACCATGATAGACCAATCATTGGAGGCGAATACTGGAGTAGCATGGGGCATTTCTTTAAAAGATAATCCGGAATTATTGATAGGTTATGTGGGCCACTGGCGCTTAATTAAAGAGCATTACCGGGCAGAAGTTGGATACATGCTTTTACCGGAATATTGGAAAAAAGGCATCATGAAGGAAGCGTTATCAGCCGCGATCAAATACGGTTTTGATACGATGAAATTACATAGCATTGAAGCCCGGATAAACCCGGAGAATGTTGCATCAGCCGCCTTATTGGAATCAACGGGGTTTGTGAGAGAAGCCTGGTTTAAGGAAGATTATTTTTATAAAGGCAAATTTGGAGATACCATTGTTTACTCCAAATTGCAATCATAACCGGAGGCCAGATAGCACGTAATGCTGGATAAAATGATAAATTCTTAACCGCAAAAAAGCGCAAACCATCCTACACTTCTTATTAAAATAGTTTCACACTACTGGGCCCTTACCTTTCAGGCTAACTTTGCAGCAAGCAATTCAACTTTTTCAAGCACGGGTGGTTTAGATAATAATTCACCGGCATGCTCCATAAGAACCGAATGATCTCAAAGCAAATATCTCTCACCCTTTCCTGGTTATGATTCTTTTCGCTGCTATAATAATTACATCCCTTCCGGATTTATACACAAATTAAGGGAAACTGCAAAGCCTGAAAGGCTGATATGATTATAAAAATAAAAACAGATTACAAATAACCCCTGAAGTGGTGTCACGGGCTCAGGGAGAATGGTTTGTGACACGAAAAAAACTTTTGTTCTATCAGGGAAAATATATGCTTCCTATTTGCTTCGAATTTAACTAAACTCCATTCGCTGGCCACACGTAGTGTCTGACTGTATCTTATCGGCATCGTATTTGAGAATTTTTTTGTAATTATTGTTCATCGCAAATATTATACTTATGGATATTAACAAAATTATTGGTTTTGCAGAATCTCCCGAATGGCTGGAAAACGCTGCAGAAAGCATACAGCCTGCCGTTTTGAATGCGTTTGAGTCGGCAGGTGATACGGGTAAAGCAATTAAAAATTTTCTTCACGGAACCTGGCTGGGTCATCCGTTACATCCTCTGCTCACCGATATACCGCTTGGCGCATACACAACTACCGTAATTATGGATGTGATGGAATTATGCGGTAAACAGGATCTGAAACCTGGAGCTGATGCGTCATTGGCTATTGGCCTCGCCGGCGCAGCAGGAGCCGCAGTTACCGGCACGGCTGACTGGACAGGAACCAGCGGCCAAAACAGGCGCATTGGTTTGATGCATGCCACACTAAATATTGGGGCTACGTTACTTAATACGGCATCCCTTATCCTGAGAAAAAAGACATCTAACCGTAAACTTGCCATGGGCTTATCTTTTGCGGCATACAGTGTTACAACTCTTGCAGCTTATCTTGGCGGCCACCTGGTATATAGTCAGCAAATGGGTGTAGATCATACAGCAGGTGAAGGCCCTTATCCTTTATCCTTTACTGATGCGTATGCCGATGAAGACCTTAAAGAGGGACAAATGGTTTGCGCCAACGCGGGAGAAATTCCTGTTTTACTGGCAAGGCAATCCGGAACTATATATGCTGTGGCCCATACCTGTTCGCACCTGGGCGGACCGCTGTCAGAAGGTGAACTTTTAAGTGATGCCTGCGTAAAATGTCCATGGCATGGCTCGGTTTTTTCATTGAAGGACGGTCATGTAATATACGGGCCTGCAACGCAGCCCCAGCCAAAATTTGAAACAAGACTTCGTAATGGAAAGATCCAGGTGAGATTAGCATCTTCAGAGACTATTAAGAGATTAGATACAAAAGATCAGGAGTAGTTGTGTGTAACCCGATATTACGGTATTTACGAATACTTCCTCATGATAAACCTGTGCATAATTTCAATGTTTTATCATTAACAAGTTAGTAAGATCTCATGCTGTCAATGGGTGATATTTTATATCTCTGACTTCATCGATGTTTATTTGGGAGATAATTTCATCGGAGATAGATATTTCAAATTCGAATTCGGGAAGAGTAAGCCTAACCCTGGGCATTGCGCACAAAGAATCAAAAACCCTAATAAAATCCTGGGCGACTTTTGGCATCTCAATTTTTAAGTCATTGAAGCTATTGCTTCTATCGGCGCCAAATGGATAAATATGATAACCGGTTACGAAAACGTCAGGAAAAAGATCCCTCAGGCAAACAGCAATTGCACAATTTTTTCCGGTTGTTTCAAGGTCATTATCAGCTCCGCATTCCTTACTTATTTCCAGGATTTCCCTGGTAATTTTCATTTTAAACTGAACCGGCATAAACAAGTTTTAATACGTTGAAATACTAAACCATCTTTCCATAATAAAGATAAAGTAATAATGAACTCATTTAAAAATAATGTAACGATAATTTTAAACGATTCAATTAGCAAACTTGTGGTGAAAAAAAGTAAATTCCAGAAATAGTCCCCTTTATTGCAAAAGGAACATTACTTTAGTATCATATTCTGCCGAAAGATCAACTGCCTCACTACAGGAAAGAATCAAAAATTCTTTCAACCTCCCAAACTTTATTATGAAACAGTTTTTCTCTTCAAACAGATCAAAAGTCTTTTGTTTACTTTTTTTTGTGGCAACGCTTTATTCTTGTAACTCTTTATTTGTTGATAAAACCAAACCAGCAAAAATTAAAATAAGAAAAGGATTTCCTGATTCGGACAAATTGCGTTTGCATGATTGGATTGGGCTTCCGGCCACCGATTTTACAGTTGATCCAGGAAGACAGATACGGTGGTTCCAGGAGGCAAACGAGGTCGCTTCAGTTGACAGCATTTACCCACAGCCGGGCGGTCCCGATATATTTAGCGTACTTCCTCATCGGATTATAGGTACGCAAGATTGGGGGGCAACAATTGATTTGTCTGATAGCGAGAGAGAAGTAAAGTATAATATAGTTTGGGCTGACACAAATGGTCATCCACATAAATATGACCCCAAAATTGCCGTCAAGCCGGAAACATTCTTTACGCCATTTGTTATTCTTCTTGCATCTATCTTTGCGGGTGTTTCTGTGATAATTTTCCGTAGGCGAAAAAATATTAAAAAGACTTTTAAAGAATAAAAGCAAACAGGTTTTTTCATTACCCGTAAATATTTTGCCTTAAAAAACCGGGTGCATCAACGTGCTTCTTTCAAAATTGTGTTATACATTAGAATAACGATAGTAAGATTTCCATTTAACCTCATAAATTTTCTAAAATGGCAAACCATCCAATTCAATTATATTCCGGTAATACTACTAGTGGTAGACTAACAATGTCGGATGGCAGATCGACTGATGCAGACCGGGGCGATCAAATTTCATGGAGTATAGGTCAGGGAAATGTTGCTTCATTTCATATTGCAGGAAAGTCCCCGGTTAACATATTTACCAGAGCTATTCCAACAAGCAACGGCACTATATTAAACTTAGACGTTAGTAGTAGCGCTCCCTCGGGAGATTGGAAATATTCAATTATGTGGATTGACACTCAACTTGGGCAAATGCACACCGACGATCCCAAAATTGCTGTAAAACCAGTAAAGTTCAATTTTACCATGTTTATTGCTCTCATGGCATCTGCGATCATTTCTTTACTAACCGTGACATTTTTCCGAAGAAAAAAAGATAAAGAATAGCGGCAAAATAGGCAGATGATTTCTAAATGCGCTTCTTCCTAAACGATATTACCTATTATAACCAGATTATTAACTTATGCTCTCCTTTATATATTTTTTGAAAATGCCGGATCATACTACTCTGCCGCGGGATCACTTTTCTGTCGGCATAAAGGAGTTTAAAAAAAAAACCGTTGCCTTCTTGTTTTCTTTTGTTGGTTTATTTTTTCCAATGTTTTTGCGCAGGAGCAGAAAGTAGCCGATAGCCTCGCTCGTATTTATCAACAAAATACCCTCCGCGATACTGCCAGGTTAAAGTTACTATTAAACTTATCTTTTAACGAAGTGAGAGATTTGCAGCAAGGCTTAAAATACGCGGAGGAGTTAATAGCCTTATCTCAACAATCAGGGAATGATAAATACCTCCGTGCCGGTTATTTTATAAAAGGAACAAAAAAAAGATTGCTTGGTAATCTTGATGAAGCGCTAGACGCTTTTTTCAAGAGTGCCGAATTAGCAAAAAAATTACATTCTTCCAGAGGGGAGGAAGATGCATACAGCGCCATTGGCGATATTTATTCTGTTAGTGAAAATCATCCAACGGCCATGCTGTATTACAACAAAGCCATTACTTTGCTGAGACAATCCAGTGACTCAATTAGCCTGGCTTCTGCGCTTTTTAATGCCGGGGATGAATTTCGCAAAACCAAAAGTTTCGATTCTGCTCTTTTATATTTTCAGGAGGCAAAACTGATTTTTGACAAAGCCAATAATTTAAGCGGAAAAGGCTATAGCCTCGGGGGTATTGGTATGGTTTACGCTAATACCGGTCAAAATGATCTTGCTATAAAAGACCTGACTGACGCGATCCGGATATTGGAAGGCCTGCAGGATTACTATCCCGTCTGTGATTATCTCAATTCCTTAGCTGATGCTTATCTAAATAAAGGAGATCACCATATTGCCGTGACCTATGCAATAAAAAGTTTGCACCTTGCAGAACAATATGGGCTAAAAGAACAGATTCGGGATGCCAATCTTAAACTGTCAGAACTGTATGAAAAATCAGGAGACATTGGCCAGTCTTTAAAATATTACAAAAATTACATTTCATACCGGGATAGTGTGAATAACATAAAGTCAGTTCAAAAAATGGCTGACCTGCGGACTGATTTTGAAGTCTCCCGGAAGCAGACTGAAGTCAACGTACTTAACCAGCAAAAAAAATTGCAGCGACTTCTTCTATTTATAACGCTGATTGTTTTAAGTGTCATTATAGTGCTTGTCATCTTTTTACTTAAAAACAACCGGCAAAAGCAAAAGGCCTACATGCTCCTAAGCAAGGCAAAGGCCATTACCGAAGAACAGCGCGACCAGACAAACAAGGCCATGGAGAAATTGACGCGGGCACAGGCCCACCTTATCCAGTCGGAGAAAATGGCTTCCCTGGGTGAACTGACAGCAGGTATTGCCCATGAAATACAAAACCCGTTAAACTTTGTGAACAATTTTTCTGAAGTGAACATTGAACTCATCTCAGAATTGCAGGCCGAAAATAAAAACGGAAATCAGGATGCAGTACAGGCGATAGCTGAAGAAATTTTCAAAAATGAAGAGAAGATCACTCATCATGGTAAGAGAGCGGATGCAATCGTGAAGGGTATGCTGCAACACAGCAGGTCTGGTGTTGCCGAAAAAAGACTTACAAATATTAATGCGCTGGCCGACGAATACTTTCGCCTTGCCTACCACGGGTTAAGAGCAAAAGACAAATCTTTTAACGCTGAAATGCACACTGATTTTGACCCGGCAGCGGGCGACATAAATATAGTACCCCAGGAGATTGGCCGTGTAATTCTCAACCTGGTGAACAATGCCTTCTATGCCGTGGTCGCTAAAAATAAAGAAGCAGGCAATGGTTTTAGGCCAGCCGTTTCCGTTAGTACGAAAAAGATCAATGATCAGTTATTGATCTCAGTTAAGGATAATGGCACGGGCATGTCCGCACCGGTGAAAGAAAAAATTTTCCAGCCTTTTTTTACAACAAAAGATCCGGGGCTTGGCACCGGCCTCGGTCTATCTTTAAGCTATGATATTGTAAAAGCACATGGCGGTGAAATAAAAATAGAGAGCGAAGAAGGCATGGGTAGTGAGTTTGTGGTAGTGCTTCCTACGGACAAAGGATGAGCGGTGACATATCCAAAAATTTAAAACCTGAAGAACGTTAATATGGCTGCCAGGAATAAGCGGCAGTTCCAAATTGATAATAAGTAATTATAAAGTGGGTTGTGCCGGGCCCGAACCGGCGACCCTCACGTTGTCGACGTGATGCTCTAAACCAACTGAGCTAACAACCCTGCAAGCATGATGATCTGCAACATGAGCCAACTATCGGATTCGAACCGACGACCCTTTCATTACGAATGAAATGCTCTGCCACCTGAGCTAAGTTGGCTTTTTATGTGGCCAGTGCAAATGACCGGACACTGCTTGTGTGAAATTACCTTACTCATCCCTTCGACCAGCCAGGAATATTTGCGGCAATAGTAAAGTCGCTGTTAACCCTTTAATTGTCGGTTTTGCACGTGGTAATTCTTTACGATTGCGATTAATTTTGAAAAACAATTTACTAAACAATTTTTTAAATAATGAGCAAGCTAAACAAACAATTTTCAGCAAAGCTGGAAAAAAGCCCTGATAAAGGCGGCTGGACCTATGTAACCTGGCCGGAGTCTGTTGACTTTTTTAAAACACGCGGGTTGGTAAAAGTTAAAGGCACTATTGATGGCCAACCTTTCAAAAGTTCATTTATGGCCCTGGGCGATGGCAGGCACAAATTGCCTGTTAATACTGGTATCCGTAAAATAATAAAAAAAGAAGCGGGCGATCATGTTACTGTTGTATTGAAAGAACGAATAGAGGAAAAGTAGCAGTTCCATATCGCTATCTTATCTTGCTTTGCCCTCGCAATTATTTTATTTTCCTGCACTGCATTTTTCCGCCACCCTGGTAGAGAACTAAACCATCTACTTCCTTGTTATCATTTCTGGTGAATTCTACCCGCACATCTTCTTCCTTTTCAAAGAAAGAGTCTTCTTTTTCTGCATGGAGAATCTTTGGTGATTGTCCTGTTGGTGTAGCCAGAAGCTCACCGTCTTTAGCATTCATTACTACAGTAAGGCCGGGCCTTATCTCATATTCACCCTCATATTGTTTCAATGTTTCTTCCGGCAGCATGGTAACTTTTCTTTCTTTTGGCAATTCGTATTCTTTATTATACAAGATTGCGTAAATGCTTTTGGTAATATCATTGAGTGATTCATTAGATGCATTACTCAGGAGTATGATACACACATCGTCTTCCGGAACACGGGATATGTTGGTACTAAACCCAGGTATTCCGCCCCCATGCCCAACCCTTCTCTTTCCGTCTATACTATCTATCCCCCACCCGTACCCGTAATTATTTTTTACAGGTGTATAAGCTGCTTCCTGCTGCATTTTAGATAACACTTTATTATTTTCCAACCCTTTGGACCACAGGTACAGGTCACCGGTAGTAGCATACATAGCCCCTGCGGAAAAAGAAACCGTTGAATCTACAATGGGTGCAGGTATGGATTCTTTGTCATTTAGTTTAAAATAGCCTATTGCTTTATTACCGGTTTTTAAGTGTGTGAAATCAAATCCGCTATGGGTCATGTGTAGCGGTGTAAATATATACCTGCGCACCGCCTGTTCATACGAATTCTTTGTTACTTCTTCAATGATGTAGCCGAGCAGTGAGTAGCCGCTGTTAGAATAATTCCAGGATATACCTGGCGAAAAATCAAGTGGCTTGTCCTGAAATAAGGCCATCATCTTTTTCCGCGTGGCTGCTTTGGTAATTTCATTAGCCATAAAGTTTGGATCATTGGTGTAGTTATAAATTCCGGAAGTATGCGTTAATAGCTGTTGTACGGTAATGCTATCTCCTTTAGGATAATTGGGAAAATATTTAGTGAGTTTGTCTGATACCGCCAACTTTTTCTCTTCCTGGAGCTTTAGGATCACTGCTGAAGTAAATTGTTTGGTAATGGAACCCAACTGGAAAATCGTTTGCTCATTATTCCACACTTTTTCACTGGCATTGCGATAGCCATATCCTTTGTTCAGGAGAATGGCACCGTTCTTTGCTACAAGAGCCGATCCATTAAACCGGTATAATTTTGCATAAGCATTTATCAACGTATCGATCTTAATGCCTGCTTCCTGTGCTAATGTCACATGTACAATGCAAAGGGCTGTTGCTGCAATCAATATTCTTTTCATGACTCTAATGAATTTAATGATGATAACTGTAAATAGATTTTAAATGAATACGTGTCACCGCGACAGCCTTTGTTTTTATATTCCTATCATACTAAACGCTCAACTAAACTAATTAAGGTTTTTAATTAATTGCTTCCGGGGTATTTTCTTTTTTTAAATAACCAGTAAAGTGGTACGCCCGTCAACATAAGGATCATCCCTATTGCGGCTTCTCTTGGGCGGGCAATAATTGTATTTAAAAATAAAGCGATACAAAATAAAATAACAAGGGCAGGTACCACAGGATAACCCCAAACTTTATATGGCCGGTGCGCATCAGGCATTCTCTTTCTTAAAATAAAAACACCCAATGTGGTGGCGCCATAATAAATAAATACAGCAAAAATGATCATGTCAGTTAACTGGTCAAAAGTGCCTGAAAAAATTAGCAGGATAGCCCATACGCATTGATATAATAATGAATTGCCCGGCACCTGGGCTTTATTCAATTTAGCCACGGATTTAAAAAACATACCTTCCTGCGCCATGGCATAATACGGGCGGCAACTCACAAGAATGGTGGCATTAGTACACCCCAACGTGGTAACACAAATAAGAAGAGAAATTAACAGCACGCCGGTGTTACCACCAAAAACCCGTACTGCTTCTACTGCGGCAATTTTATTACCTGCTGCATGAACCTGTTCCAGATTTTGAACAGGCAACAAAGAAAGATAAGCTGTATTTACCAGCAAATAAATTGCAATAACAAGGAACACACCAATGGCAATACCCAGGGGAAGGGTTCTGTTTGCACTTTTTATTTCTCCTCCTATATATCCAATAGAAGCCCAACCCTGGTAAGCCCAGAAAGCAGCAAGCATGGCGGTGAAGATGGCGCTAAAGGTTACCGTGGATCCATCCGTAGTTTTCAAATCAAAAACGTTACTTACCTGTGACTCCGGGCTCGCAAATCCAAAAACAATTATGAGCACGATGCCAGATAGAATTAAAATCATTAAAGCAGTGCTAAATCCTGCACCGGCTTTTATGCCCCTGCTATTAAGCCACGTCAATAAAACAATTAATATAATTGCTGTCAGTTTTACATTTAAATCAGTAAAGGGATGAAAGACTCCGCCGATACTCACATCGCTCCACCCCGGTAATACAGGCGGCAATGCAATGATGCTGTTTAATGATTCGGCAAATACATACGCTAATGAAGAAATAGCTGCAGTTTGAATAATTGTAAACAATGACCACCCGAAAAGAAAGGCAAAAAATTTATTGTAAATCTTTTTATAATAAACATATTCGCCACCGGTATCTGCCAATAATCCCGCAACTTCCGCATTGCTCAATGCGCCCATCAGGCTGATGAGGCCGCCCAATATCCAGCATATCAATACCCATCCGGGCGAATGCAGTTCAGCGGCCATCGGGGCTACTTTTTTATAAACTCCCGAGCCAATAATATTTCCTACCACTAATACAATTACAAAAGACAATCCAAGAGAACGATGTAACCTGCCGGTAGAATTCATGCAGTTTATTTTAGTTATGGAAAGATAACATTAATGAATTTGCATTTCAAAAGCATGCTTTTTTTTTAAGACGCCCGGGAGATTGATGCATAGGTTACCGAAGTCTTTAAGATCGCTTTCGTAGGGTGCAGCCCAAATTTTCGCGCCGGAGTAAAGGTTGCCAACCTTGAAAATTGGGATTTAAATCGAAACCAACGTGTTGAGGGTTGGCAACCTTGCGAAAATTTTGGCTACACCCCTTTTCGTATTTAAAAACTAATTTCATAAATAATAAAATTTTTAAATTATGCTATACAAAAGGATGCCTATTGAAATAGAATCACCGGAAGGTTTCGGTTATGAAAATATTGATTGCAATCTTTCTGAAAGCTCTTTTACGGATCAAAATTTCGGCGATCTCAACATTAATATTAATGACCTGATATTACGCTATGGTGAACATACAGGAAAACCTGAACTAAGAGAATTGATTGCTAAAGAGAGCAATCTTACTGCTGACGATGTATTACTAACACCAGGTGCAGCCGCAGCTTTATTTATTACAGCCACCTCATTTTTAAATAAGAACGACCACATCGTTATCACTAAAACAAACTATGCTACTAATATTGAAACGCCGCGGGCAATTGGCGCCGATATATCTTTTCTAAATTTAAAATTTGAAGAAGGATTTAACCTGGATATAAAAACATTGGATGAACTGATTACAAAGCATACGAAACTTGTGAGTGTAACGTATCCTCATAACCCCACCGGTGTTTTAATTACTGAAGAAAAATTGAAAGCTATTGTTGAATTAATTGAAAGAAAAGGAATGTATTTGTTGCTTGATGAAACTTATCGTGAAATGTCTTTTGTTCAAAAATTACCGGTGGCTGCCACTTTATCGGATAGAGTGATCAGCATTTCTTCCATGTCAAAATCTTATGGGCTGCCCGGAATTCGCATCGGTTGGATCTTATCAAAAAACAAGCAACTGATGGAAACATTTCTGGCAGCCAAAGAACAAATTTGTATAACCAATTCAGTTGTTGATGAAGAAATTGCTTTTCAATATCTTCAAAAGAAAACACAAATCTTTGCACCTGTAAGGGAAACTATTTTAAAAAACTTTAATATTTTAAAAAAGTTTATGGCGTACCAAAATGTATTGGAATGGGTAGAACCGCAGGGAGGTTGTGTATGCTTTCCAAGAATAAAAAAAGGAATAGATATTGATACAGATAAATTTCATGATATCTTACTTCATAAATACGCAACCTATGTTGGCAGAGGACATTGGTTCGAGGAAGATGTACGTTATATGCGGATTGGTTATAGCTGGGATACATCCGAAAAATTGCTTAAAGGATTGAACAACATTTTGAAGTCAGTTGAAGAAGCCAGACGAATGTAAAGACATTGCTATTTTAAACTGAGTTTTAAATGTGTCATAAACGAGTCAATATTTCAAAACAATTTATTTCGTTACGATAAAATTCTAAATAGACATTACAAACAGGGATACTTAAATACCAACAAATTTTTTTTAAACCACCCGGGGGCAAACTGACATAAATAGAATCAGAAAACGTTAGTCAATTTTAGCCCTTATTCTATCACGGCATTTTTTATTCACTCCCCCATTTTAGCAAATTATTAGCGAAAAAGAAATCTATTTTCATTGCTGAAATTATCATCCCAAAAAATAATTGAATTAGTCATGGCTTAATTCTACTTACAAACCATTTCCGCAAGAAATGTTTCGTTGTTGTAACAGGATTTAACTCAGTCAAAAAGTAATTCAATGAAAAAAGTAACCCTTGCAAAATTATCGCTGCCCGCTCTCCTTTGCCTTTCCACTTTTGCACTACCTGCTCAAGTGAAAATTTCGAACATTGAGTTGGGCGCCGATATAACTAATTTTATTTACCAGGGAGATCTTACTCCTTCAAAAATTGGCTCACTCAAAACCATGACCTGGGGATTAGGCATCTATGGCAATTATAAACTTAACAGCAAATTTTCTCTCAAAACCCAGCTTGTATTTGGTACCCTGAAAGGCGATGAATCCAGGTATTCAAAACCCCCTTACAGGCAGCAGCGCAGCTTTGCTTTTACATCACCTGTTACAGAAATTTCTGAAAGTGCAGTATGGAACATTGTGCCACCCGCGGCTTCCGGCCGTGCCAGGCTTACTCCATACATCGCTGCCGGCGCAGGGTATGCTTTCTTACACATTCGCCGGGATTACAGCAATTTTAATGCGTCGTATTTTGGCCCGGAATCTTTTGTTACTATTGGCCTTGGTGAAGATACGCTGCATAGTCTACCCCGTGGATTGCTTGTGTTTCCGGTAAGTGCAGGAATACGTTATTCACTCACCAACAAATGGTCATTGAATCTTGAAACCACGTACAGGCTCAATTCCAGTGATTACCTCGATGGCTTCAGCCAATCAGCCAACGCGGATAAGAAAGATCATTTTTTTACGAATGCTATTGGCGCCACATATACTTTTGGTAAATCAAATATGCTCAAATGCCCGACCGTCAGGTAGGTTCGGAAACCAATAATATAGCCTTCATCAGAAAAGATAATCACGCCATTGTCTGCTATATTAATTTTTCAAACTTCAGAATGTATTTGTATAACTGAATTTAAACGACGACTACAGAAAAGATTTTCACATCCTTCGGACAGATTTACTACCTGTTCGTCCCTACCTTTTTAAATTCACTGTTCAAAAAATCTATCTTGTTACTTCGAAGCCTGTTCTAAACTCCTACTGTTTTTTGCCCTATTATTATTTTCACAAACAAAAAAATTAAACAAATGAAAAAACTATTTTTTTTCTTATTGGCTTTCCCACTAATTGGATTATGCCAGAAGCAGACAGTTGTTAGTGCCAGCCGTTATTTTCCTAAAGCGGACAAAGTACTGGAGTTTGAAAAAGGTCTCACAGCCCACATTGCCAAATACCATAGCGGTGACTGGAAGTGGCGGGTATATGAAATACAAACGGGCGAGGATGCCGGCGGGTATCATGTGGTAGAAGGGCCAAAAACCTGGGATGAGTTTGATAAGCGAGGCAATCTTGGAGAAGAGCACATAAAGGATTGGAACAAAAATGTAGCCCCGTATATGACAAACAAATATTCTTCTATTTTCTCCGAATATATGGAAGACCTGAGCACTGTGCAATTAGTGAGCTATACTGATAAAATTGCTATCACTCATGTGTATCCCAAGCCGGGTTTATCGTACATGGTTGAGGATGTGCTAAAGAAAATAAAAAAGGGTTGGGAAGCGGGTACGCAGACTGTTGCCGTATATAAATCAGTTGCTTCCGGCCCGTCTCAATATGCACTGGTGTACCGGCTGAAGGATGGCTTAAAAGAATTCCAGGAAGGTTACCGCAAGCCATTTAAAGAAAGGTATGAAGCCGCTAACGGCGAAGGCACAAGTGAAACTTACTTATCAAAGATCAATGAATCAACAGATCATTCATGGTCTGAGCTGTTGTTTTTTCGCCCGGACCTGAGTGCCAAATAACGATTTTATTATTGGTGGATTTGAACCTTCCTGTTTTGCAGGAAGGTTTTTTTTTGTGTGCCATGCAATTCGAATAAGCAGCTATTGAATTTGATCCGGATATATTCACTGGTATTACATGGAACGAAATCAAAAAGGAATTGATAGCTACTGTTAGACAATACACCGAAAGGTAGCTTTCGCGTTGTAGTGTTGTCTTTTTTTTCAGGGTTGTTTGGTCTTCAGGGTTGCCAACCTTTGAAAGGTTGGCAACCCTAATCCTCAATTGCTATTTCACTAACAAGCGCAACTCGCGATAAGCAATAATGAGAAAATTGCCGCATCCGCAGGCGGGATCAAGGAACCGGAGCGTTCGTAATTTATCATGGAACTTTTGAAGCTTCAGCCTGCTGTCTTTTATTTTTTCAAATTCTTTATAAAGCTCATCCAGAAACAATGGCTTTATCACTTTAAGAATATTCTTCTCGCTGGTGTAATGTGCACCAAGGGTTCTTCGCTCCACGGGATTCATCACAACTTGAAAGAGTGAGCCAAATATGGCCGGAGATATTCTTCCCCAATCGAGCCCGCAACATTCAAGCAACAGCTTTCGCATATCGCTGTCGTAGCTGGCAGTAGGTAAATGCTCTTCAAACAATTTCCATTTACATACGGAAAGGCAGCGAGGCTTTCATCAAGATTGGTAAAGCGCTCTTCTTTTGGCTTATTCAGCACTTCAAACAACTGACCTATATGATTGCCGAGATCGCTGCCGTCTTCATCAGTTCGCAAATCAATATAATCATACAAAATACCTCTCTCGAAAATGTTGGAGTCGTCCGCAAAAAGGCAAAATAATAAACGTACCAGGTAGAGTTCTAACTGGTGACCTTTATATCCTATGGCTTCCAGCTTATCATGCAGCTTGCCCATTAAAGCGGCTGCTTCTATGTTTACAGGGTCTTGTTCTCTAAATGTTCTTTGCGTATATCCGGCGATAAACCCAAACAATCCAATATTATCAACCAGGTTTTCAATAGGAAACTCATTCGTGGCGCCATCATCAAGATTATACAGCCGGAAGCGGGCAAAATCTGAAACGAGAATATATTTTGGCAGTTGCTTATCCGGTATGCCGTGAAAATAATCTAACACCTGCCCATGCGCTTTATCAAGACTTTTGCCTTTGCTTTTATAAGACTTGTCGCCATTGCTTTTTGCCCGGCAACTTTCGGATGCCCGGGAGTATTTTTATATTTAAAGAAATGGGTATAAATTTTGGGATCATGCAATTGCTCAACAGCCTGCTGTATATAACCAGGCCATGAAGAACCTTGCCGGGTTGCATCCATATTTCCAAGGGCGCAAATGATGCTGGCATCCGGATATTTATTTCTTATGGATGCGACAAAGTTTTTATAGGCATTAATAATAAAATCTTCACCGGGAGCCTTGTTCCCAAACCTTGATTTGAATTGCGGGTTGTCCGGCATATTTACGATCCAGGAATCATTTTGAAATAAATTAATGACAACAACACCGGGCGTATATTTTTTAAAATCCCATTTCGATGTGGAGTCTGTTGCATCAAGCCGGCCATACATTTCAGGCATAATAAGCGGGAACCAGCTTACCATTATCCCAATGCCGCTTTTTGAAGTACAATAATATTGCGCATTAAAATATCGTGCGGTAATGGCCGCATACGACAGGTAATTATTTTCAAAATAACCATGCGGAGAATCTTTGTCGCTGCTGTCTTCCATTGCATAGCCGCAGGTGATCGAGTTTCCGAAAAATTCTATTTTTCTCTTTGGTGGCACGGGCGGCGCTAAAATCTTTGTTCTTCGTGAAGTCTCAAAACCATAGAACCACGTTTTACCTTTATCCCATTCAGTTCGTTTGAATAGCTCCACTTTATGTACGCCTTTCTTTAAACCTCCTGCAAGAGCATAGCTGCGTTTAGTGGTATCCGTATGTATTTTAGAAATATCCTTTCCATCAACTATTACATTGTGTAATAATTAGCGGTATCTGCATCTTTCAATATCGCAGAAATAATTTTGCCCTTAAACAGAATAGTGGCTGATGTTCCCGGCCACGAAAGCTCTGCGGTGCCGGCGGTATCTTTTATCCTTCCTTCGTAATAAATATTTGAATCGTTGTAAGGAATAAATTTTCCTTGTGCATTGCTTACCGGAGAAATAGTAATTAGCAATATTGCTGTGAAGGAATGTCTCTTTAGCATGTGGTTGTTAAAATATTTTTTAACTATTTGAGCAATAATCCGCGGGATCTTTTTATCTCTTCAAATTTACCCTCAGCTCCGATGGCTCCACTAACTGGAATGTTGCCGATGCAAATTTAATTTCGCCGTTCGTTGCATCCACTTCTTTTAAAATCTTTGTAAATAATTCTGTTTTGGTAGCTCTTCTTTTTTTATAATTCACCACATAGCGCAGCGTGTACTCTACCCAGTTATCATTGGCAATTAAAGAAACCATTGGATTTGTTTGTGCATCTTCCAGCCGGTATTTATTTTGCAGCGCATGCCATTTTTCACGAGACTGCTCGCCTAAATCCCCGGCTACCTCCTCTCCCACTTTTAATAATATCTCTTTGGTTCTATCATAATTACTTCCATATTGAATAGGCAATTTTATTTCATCCCACAGGAAAGGGAAGTCGCCGGAATAATTAAATACGGGTTCTTTAAAAACATAACTATTGGCGATGAGCACGATTCTCCCGTTATACAAATCACCGTCAACCCACTGGCCGGTTTCCATGATGGTGGTGCGCAAAACACCGATGTCCATTACATCTCCTTTTATGCCGCCTAACTGAACGCGATCACCGGTTTTGTAAAAACCGCCAAACATGATAGCCAGCCAGCCTGCAAAAGACGCGATCACTTCCTGCAATGCGAATGCAATACCAGCGCCCGCTACGCCCAGCGCAACCGTAAAACCGCCAAGCTTATTACTATAAACTACCGCAATCAGTATGATCGTTAAAATATAGCCGGCAAAGCTGCTCACCTTCTTAGCCCTGTAACGGTTATCGTTACCCTTAATTTTTGAAAACAGGTTTTTTTGCAAGGCCTTAACGATGATCCAGATAACGGCGACGCCAATACATACTGCAACAATTTTTCCTACTGTTGGGTTAAAAAGAATTTTTTTTATTTCTTCGTCCATTAAGTATTTTTTATGTGCACCACTCTTTGTGGAAACGGTACAGTAATATTATTTTCTTTAAACATTCTGAACACTTTTACTCTTACATCGCTTTTAATATTTTCCACGCCAAATACTTCTTCGGACCAAAAGAATATAGAAAAATTCAATGAAGATTCCGCATAATCTGTAAAACGAATAAAAGGTTTTGGCTCTATAAGTACATCCCGCTGATTATCTATGGCCTCTTTTAATACTTTCATAACCAGTTGCACATCCGATGAATAATCAACACCAATGTTCACTTCAAATCTCGAAGCAATATGACTATGCGTCCAGTTTATTAATTGATTTTCGGTAAGATCACTATTGGGTAAAATAATGTACTTATCGTCTCTCGTTAGTACTGTAGTTGTTCTCAAATTAATCTCCTGCACTTTGCACACTAATCCATTTACTTCAATTACGTCATTCACTTTTATTGATGAGTCCATCAATAGAATAATACCCGAAATAAAATC
>JALZAJ010000168.1 GCA_030948465.1 Bacteroidota bacterium | reverse complement strand
TTTTTTTAACGAATACACGAATGCATCAAAGATATTTTTTTCAGGAAGTGGAAGTAAAAAGTTGCGGCAACTTAAAAAAATTCCTGAGAATTATTTTCTTGAAACAGAAATTTCTTCAGAAATGCTTACTCATTTTTCATGGAAAAAATACATCTGCGCCAACTTTGAAAACGTCGCCTACGCACAACCGTTATATATAAAAGAATTTTATACTACCTCAAAGAAAATGCCTTTCTAACCGTAAAAGACGTTTTTGATTTATTGCTTTTTGAAATATTATATTTAGGTTTTTGAAATGTATCTTTGTAGAAGTTAAAAATTAATACAGCATATTTAAAATTTATTTTCTATGACCTTTCCAGAGCCCATCCGGCACGTCGTCATCCAGGATCAGGGCGCAGAAAATGCTAGTTTACTTAATATTGATTATCATAGTATTAAAAAAGCCGCCCTGGTATTAAGATCACTAAATCATAAATTGCGTCAACAAATAATTAAGACAATTTATGATAGCCAAAGGCTTACTGTTACACAACTTTATGTAAAATTAAGGCTGGAGCAATCAGTGGCATCTCAGCATCTTGCGATACTAAGAAAAGCCGGAATTGTAGGTACAGAACGAGATGGAAAATTCATTTTTTATTCTATAAACTCCTCCCGTATTGAAGCGATAAATGATTTCGTAAAAAAGCTAATCGGCTAATCAAATCAACTGCCATTTTCTTCTCTTTTCTTACCGGTTTTATTTTATTTTATCTTTGCATCATTCATTTTAGAATGGTTTTCATAAAAGAATTAATCATAACATATTGATTTATAAATTATTTAATTAAATACATATATGTACGTACAGCAGATTTATACGGGTTGCCTTAGTGAGGCCGCCTATTTCGTGGAGGATAAGGAAGAGGCAATTATTATAGACCCATTACGCGATATTGATGAATATTTAAAGCTCGCAAAAGAACACAACGCTATCATAAAATATATATTTGAAACCCATTTTCATGCAGATTTTGTAAGTGGGCATCTTGATCTTGCAAAGCAAACCGGTGCCACTATTGTTTATGGACCGGGTACCGAAACCAATTTTCCCTTTCATCTTGCCCAGGATGGAGAGACTTTTAAAATTGGGAACCTGTCACTTGAAGCAATTCACACGCCAGGGCATACATTAGAATCGACTTGCTATCTTTTAAGGGATGAGACTGATAAGCCGTACTGCCTGTTTACCGGAGACACATTATTTGTGGGAGATGTTGGAAGGCCGGATCTTAGCAGCGGAAATATGACGACAGAAGAACTGGCTGGTATTATGTATGATACTATACAAAATAAATTACTTCCCTTGCCTGATGACGTAATAGTGTATCCTGCTCACGGCGCAGGAAGCAGTTGCGGAAAAAATTTAGGATCTGAAACATCGAGCACCATTGGAATTCAGAAAAAAACTAATTATGCCTTACAGCCGCAAACAAAAGAAGAATTTATAAAAGCGGTAACGGAAGGGTTAACCGATGCGCCGCCCTATTTCGCAATCAACGCAAAAATCAACAGGGACGGATATTTTAGCCTGGATGATATAAAAAGCAAAGGCTTGACTCCATTAACTATTGCTCAGCTAAAAGAAAAAATAAATGAAGACGTTATCGTTCTGGACACGAGAAATGCGGCCGGGTTTAAACAGTCTTTTATCCCCGGCTCTGTATTTATAGGCCTTGAAGGCAGGTTTGCGGAATGGGCGGGCACGTTGCTTTCTTTTCATCAGCGCATCATTTTAATTACAGATCCTGGTATGGAAGAGGAAACAATTGTACGGCTTGCTCGTGTTGGTTTTGATAACGTGGAAGGATACCTGCAAGGTGGCTTTGAAACGTGGAAAAATGCAGATGAAAAAATTGATATGATAATAGAGGTGGAAGCAGATGAATTAGCAATGGACCTGCCGTTCGACGATAACCTATCTATTATCGATGTACGCAAGCCTTCCGAATTTGCGGAAGGCCACGTAAAGGGTGCTGCCAATTTAAATCTTGCTGATATGACAGATTTGGCGTTAATAGCAAGCCTCGAAGAAACTCAAAACTTGTATGTGCACTGCGCAGGCGGATACAGAAGTTTAATTGCCTGCTCCATTTTAAAAAAACAAGGATATCATAACCTGCGAAATATCAACGGCGGCTGGGCGAAAATTAAAAAAGAGAAGAACATAAAGATCGAGAAAGAAGCCAGTGTATTAAATTAGCCCAAAAAATTACAAAATTATATTTTGAACAAGTTCGTCTTTGGCGGGGTAATCGGTATTGTAATGCAAACCCCTGCTTTCATGTCGTAACTGGGCTTCCTTTACGATAAGATAACCGACTGTAATAAGATTTCGCAGCTCGCAAAGCTGCGGCGAAACAGAGGTGGTTTGGTAGAGCTGCTCTGTTTCTTCATGAAGCAGGTCGAGCCGCTTCATAGCTCTTTCCAGCCTTACGTTGGTGCGAACTATCCCAACATAATCGGTCATCAGTAACTGAATTTCCTTCAAGCTTTGCGTGATAAGAATCATTTCCTTTGGGGCGGTCGTGCCTTTGGCATTCCAATCGGGAATGGCTTCATTAAACTCAATCAAATTAATTTTATTTATTGCATCAAGATAACACCTGTGAGCAAATACCATTGCCTCGAGGAGTGAGTTACTGGCGAGCCTGTTTGCGCCGTGCAGGCCAGTGCTTGCACACTCTCCGCAAGCATAAAGGTTTTTTATGGAAGACCTGCCCCATTCATCAGTTTTTATTCCGCCGCAACTGTAGTGGGCTGCGGGAGCCACTGGTATGAATTGGGAAGCGACATCAATTCCTATCGAACTGCATTTCTCTGTAATATTTGGAAAATGATGAACAAATTTTTCCATGTCCATTTCAGTACAATCCAAATAAACATTTTCAGTACCGTTAATCTTCATTTCATTATCAATTGCCCTTGCCACAATATCCCTGGGAGCCAGATCTTTTCTTTCATCATATTTTTCCATGAAAGCCTCGCCTTTTTGATTTCTTAAAATAGCGCCATCTCCCCTTACCGCTTCCGTAATCAAAAATGCCTGGCCGCTTACACCAGCCTCATATAAAGCTGTCGGATGAAATTGTATAAATTCCATATTTTCAATTCTTCCTTTTGCCCGGTACATCATAGCAACACCATCGCCCGTAGCAATGGAGGGGTTGGTGGTGGTGCGATACACCTGGCCGTTTCCGCCTGTAGCGAGCAATGTTATTTTGGAATGAATTTTTTCAATCTTATTTGAAACCATGTTGAGCACATATACTCCAAAGCATTCGATATCCGGTGTTGATTTTGTAACCAAATAGCCGAGATGATGTTGCGTGATAATATCAATAACAAAACAATGGCTTATCAGTTTAATATTAGGCTTGCTTGCGATCGCCGCAAGCAACGTATTTTCAATTTCCTTACCGGTAATATCTTTATGGTGAAGTATTCTTGATTCACTATGGCCGCCTTCTTTTCCAAGGGCATATTCTCCTGAATGTTCTTTATCAAAATGAGCGCCCCAGCTAATGATCTCCTTTATTCTTTCAACGCCTTCCCTTACAACTATCTCAACTATTTTAGGGTCACACAATCCATCACCAGCTATCAGTGTATCCTCTATATGTTTTTCAAAACTATCCTTATCAAAATCTGTGACGCCGGCGACGCCGCCCTGGGCATACTTTGTATTAGTTTCATCGCTCACCGTTTTAGTAAGTATGGTTATACTTTTATCAGGACAATCCTGAGCCACCTTTAAAGCATAAGTAAGCCCTGCGATACCACTGCCAATTATCAAAAAGTCTGTTTGCATAATTATTTTAATCACTTTTTGTCACTACCATCCGAAAGTCAAAAAAAGTAAATAGACCGCAATATCTTTAAGTGACAAAACTTCATAGATATGGGACTATTTACCCGAAATAAAAGTAATAGTAAGCCACTAATAAAACAAATCCTTGAACTGATACCTGCTTACATTTTGCAGAGTGCTATCGTAAAACATAAGAGCGATAAATTCTATAGCAATTATAAGATCTACGATTATTTAGTATCCCAAATGTTCGGACAGCTGAATAAATGCCAAACCCTAACGGATATATTAATAATAGTATTTTACCAGTTACTCAATCTTATCCCAATATTATAAGGCATATAATTTAAACCGTTTTTGAAAATTGAATTAGGGCTGTATGAGCCATATAGGTGCGCAGGCCCAAGGCCAAGTTCAGCTATGTAAGAAAATTTCCATTTCTCCAAATCGTAATCTCCCCGGTTTTTTTGTTTGCCTCTTTCATCACTCTTTTGCTTGTTGCGGCTGCTGTAAAGATAGCCTGCGCTTACGCCAGCACTAAGACTTAACCCTTTGGATGAATTATTTGGATTGGTGCGAAAATTTAGCATGAAAGGAATAGTGGCATAATCCGCAGCAAGTTTATCCTTTGAAAAACTTATTGAATCCCTGAATATAAAAGGATGCGGTATATTTTGCGATGGGTCGTAGGGGTTAGTTCCTCCTTCATTCAGACTAATTGCTGATTTGAAACGATAATTATTCAATTCAATCCCGAGCCCATATTTCAAATTGACATAATGCTTTATCAAATTAATTCTTTGCATAAAAAACCAAATGTTGACATTTACCGATTTGATCGTTTTCAATTTGAAATCATTTTCACCTAAAGGCGCAATACCTGGCCTGTTCACAATATATCCATCATTTGTTGCGGTGTTGTAGTTGGTTTTATCAGTCCAGTTTGCAAATCCCAGGTCTACGATAAATGATGCAGTGCTTATATTGGGATTTTTTTGTTTGCGCCTGTTGCCAAGAGTTACGGTTACCCGTTTCATGTGTGATGTATCGCCCTTTTTTAAGATGATCATTCCGCCAATTCGTATGGTATCATTTTGCTTGCGCACAACTATCGAATCCTGCTGGGCAAAGGAATGAACTGTAAATAATATTGCTATAAAAGCCAACGCTGTCTTTTTCATGTAGTAAAATTTGTGAGATATGTAAATTGATTTATTTATTGAAAGTTTAATTAGATACAACTTGTTTGTCATCGCCGGAAAGGAGTCGGGTAATCGGGTTATTCCGTTCTACGATACGTTTTACTTTTTTAAGAAATCCTCCAACTTTTGATTTCTTAAATTCTTCCGTAGTGATATTGTAGAATACATAATTTTCATTTTTATCATTAGGACCCATCGCGTAGGAAGCTGGTTGGGCCTGAATTTCATCGCTCGTAGTTGCATTATTATTTTTTGTCGCCTTTACGTTTATTTCTGTTGGCGGGGAAACATCATTGTTTTCTATAGCCTTCAGTTCAGGGATGTCGTTGATCTTACTTACGGATATGGCAACATCAGGTTCGTTTTTTTCAACTG
>JALZAJ010000108.1 GCA_030948465.1 Bacteroidota bacterium | reverse complement strand
TCCCATTTTTTTTCAGCAGCAAGCCGTTGCAACTGCAACTTCATATCCGCCTCATTGATGCAAAAAGCGAATTTTCCCAGCAGCTTTGTGAATTCTTCGGCAAAAATAATTTCCAGGTCACCTTTTTGCGGTTGAAAAACTGAATTCGTTCCTTCGCTTTTAGGAAAAGGCAAAGGCACCGGATTACTCAGTGCCTCTCTTATTTTTTTCAAAATTTTTTCTTTCGAAGATGAAACCCTCATGATTCTTTATGCCTTGTTTTTAACTATTATACTTTCCATGGGAGGATCAATAACTGCCTCTTTGGGATTGTCAACGAAGTCCAGCGCTTTCTTTTCTTCATAGGGTCGCTTGCCAATTAACGCTTCCACATCACTTTGAAAAAGCACCTCTCTTTTCAACAACTCTTTTGCTATAATCTCCACTTCATTCTTCTTTTCATTCAGCAATTTCTTGGTTCTTTCAAATGCCTGGTCGATTAACTTCCTCACCTCCTCATCAATCATTTTACCCGTCTCTTCGCTAAAAGGTTTTGTAAAAGTATTCTCCTGTTGGGGATCGTGATAACTTACGTTGCCAACTTTATCGTTCATGCCATAAACGGTAACCATCGCATAGGCCATTTTAGTTATCTGCTGCAGATCGTTGCTGGCGCCTGTCGATATTTTGCCAAAGAAAATTGTCTCGGCAGCTCTTCCTCCAAGTGTCATACAAATCTGGTCAAGCAACTGATCGGTATTATAGAGATATTGTTCCTTGGGAGTGTATTGAGCATAACCTAATGCCGCAGTTCCCCTTGGCACAATCGTAACTTTTAATAACGGATATGCATGCTCGAGAAACCATCCGCAAATAGCGTGGCCTGCTTCGTGATAAGCAATAATTTCCTTTTCCTCCGGTAAAATGATCTTGTTCTTTTTTTCCAAACCTCCAATAACCCTGTCTATGGCATCCTGAAAATCGCTCATATCAACAGCGTCCTTGTTTTTACGGGCCGCTATTAAAGCAGCTTCATTGCATACATTGGCGATGTCCGCTCCGGCAAATCCCGGCGTTTGTTCGGCAAGCTTATGCACGTCAAGGGTTTGAGAAATCTTAATAGGTAATAAGTGCACTTTAAAAATTGCTTCCCGGCCCACCAGATCAGGACGGTCAATGGTTATTTGCCTGTCAAATCTACCAGGACGAAGCAACGCATTATCCAATACATCGGGCCTGTTGGTTGCGGCAAGAATAATAATTCCTATATCAGTAGAAAAGCCGTCCATTTCAACCAGCAATTGATTGAGTGTATTTTCTCTTTCATCATTGCTCATCATCATATTTTTCCCTCTTGCACGTCCTATGGCATCTATCTCGTCTATGAATATGATGCACGGCGCTTTTTCTCTTGCCTGCTTAAACAGGTCACGCACACGGCTTGCACCTACGCCTACAAACATCTCCACAAAATCACTTCCGCTCAGGCTAAAGAAAGGCACTTGCGCCTCACCTGCCATGGCTTTTGCAAGCAACGTTTTACCCGTGCCCGGGGGGCCAATTAATAATGCGCCTTTTGGAATTTTTCCTCCAAGAGCTGTATATTTTTTTGGAGTTTTGAGAAAGTCCACGATTTCCATTACTTCTACTTTGGCTTCATCAAGGCCAGCGACATCTCCGAAATTAATGTTCACTCTTGCCCCTTTATCAAACAACGTTGCCTTCGATTTACCAATATTAAAAATACCTCCAGGTCCTCCTCCACCACCGCCTGCGCCCACTTTGCGCATCATCATAATAAATAATAATCCAATTAACAGAATAGGTAACAATGTGCTGATGATCTGCCCAAATAGTTCTCCTTCATCGCCGGGTTTATCCGCCACATGCTTTACCTCGGGGTTATCTTTATAAAACTGCATCAGCTCGGAAGAAAAGATCTCATCTTTTATTATTGGAAAATATGCCTGCGGAGGCGGCATCTTTTTCAATTCATCATATTCCGATCCAAAGACACTCCTAAGGTAAGAAGCATCATCTTCTAATTTCTGTGGATTAATAAATACCCGGACTAATTTCTTATTTCCAACGGTTTTTATTTGATCAACATCTCCTTTTTTTAGCATAGCATAAAATTGGGTATTATCCATTTCAACACCGCTGCTTGAGGTTGTTCTAAAAAGATTGTAGCCAATGATTGCTGCGAATATTATTCCGTAAACCCAATAAATACTCATTTTAGGGCGCTTCTTTGGATCTTCATCAGAGCCAGGAAGACCATTCTGATTCAGTCTTTTTTGTAAGGGATTTTTTTTCTTTTCTTCAGTTGCCATAGATGCTTGCGTCGCAATATTTTATTTTATCTTCTCCACATATCCGGTGGGTTAGTTGTTGTTTTATTTTTTTGAGAACTTCTGTGTAACGTAGGTATTTATAAATTTTATGTAGTTAGTGTTCCGTTATAGAACCATCGCTCCACATTTCTTCGAGCCTGTAAAATTTGCGCGGTTCGGGCAACATTACATGTACCACCACATTCACATAATCAATTAGGATCCATTGCTCGCCCTGCCTTCCTTCATGTTTATAAGGCAGTTCACCACAATTTTTCTTCACTTGCTCTTCAACCTCATCCGCAATAGCTTTTAATTGAATATTATTCGTCGCTTCACAAATGATAAAAAAATCGGAAACAGCTTCAGGGATTTTTTTTAGATCAAGACTTATAATTTTATCACCTTTTTTTTCCTGAATGGCCAGTACTATTGTCTTAAAGATTTTGCTATTTCTTGTTAACCTGGTAAGAGTCGATTTTTTTCTGGCAGCCAATAAGGTTAAATTATTCAAATGGATTCTTTTTAATCACTTTCTATGAATTTCGATCATAGAAAAAATAAATATTAAACTGGTAGATTGCATATTTTAGAAAAAATAAGGCAACTATTTTATCAAAAATACTAATTCTTTATTAATACATTTTGCATGCCTCCGGCTTCAAAAAAATTTATAATTCTTGAAAAGGTGGATAGTACCAACAACTATGCCATGGGAATGGTTCAAAATGGAGTTGGCCATAGCGGGGACGCAGTTTTTGCTATGGAACAAACAGCAGGTAAAGCGCGCCGCGGTAAAACCTGGGAGAGTGAAAAGGGACAGAATATAGCACTGTCAATACTTGTAGAAATGTCCTGGAACCCAGTGGCTTGTCAATTTCAACTAAGCGCCGCTGCGGCAGTTGGCTCTCATCGTTTTTTTTCGAAATATGTGAAGGAGGAATTAAAAATAAAATGGCCCAATGATATTTTCATTAATGACAGGAAGGCAGGGGGAATATTAATCGAAAATGTGATAAAGGGGTATATATGGCAGTGGGCTGTTATTGGAATTGGGCTGAATATAAATCAAAATGAGTTTGCCCATCAAAATTTACGTGCTGTTTCTCTTAGGCAAGTAACGGGCAAGTCATTTCAGGTAATAGAGTTAGCCAAAGAACTTCATGCGGAAATTTTGGTTGCCATATCAGATTTAAAAAATGGAAAATTCGACGAATTATTAGCCATATACAATGAAAATTTATTTGGCCGCAATAAGCAGGTTACCCTTAAAAAAGGGAATATTTTATTTGAAACGACTATTGAAAAAATTTCTTTTTCAGGCGAGCTTATTACAAATGATGTAATGGAAAGAAACTTCGCTTTTGATGAAGTGGAATGGATTCTGTAGCATGGGCGGTTACACTACCACGTTCACCATTTTTCCCTGTACAAAAATTATTTTTCTTATTGTTTTATCATCGGTCCATTTCTTTACCACTTCGTTTTCTAAAACTATTTTTTCCGCTTCTTCCCGCTTTATATCAAGCGACATATTAATGGTTGTACGCAACTTACCATTGATAGAAACCGGGTATTCTTTTTCTGACTCAACCAGGTATTTCGTTTCCAGCTTTGGATAATGTGCTTCAACTATTGTGGTGGAGTTACCCAATTCGTGATAAAGTTCTTCAACAATATGCGGCGCATACGGGGCTAATAAAATCAGCAAAGGTTCCAGAATTTCTTTTTTATGGCACTTCAGATCAGTAAGCTCATTTACACATACCATGAAGGCGCTTACTGCGGTGTTGTAAGAAAAGCGTTCGGTATCTTCTCCAATCTTTTTGATGGCTTTATGTAATACTTTTAATTCAGCATCGGTCGCTTTTTCTTCGTTCCATATTTTACCTTTTACATCATCAAAAAATAACCGCCATAATTTTTTTAAGAACCG
>JALZAJ010000104.1 GCA_030948465.1 Bacteroidota bacterium | reverse complement strand
AAAGTTTTGTTTTGCAGTGGAAAAATTTATTTTGACCTAATAGAGAAAAAGAAAAACGATAACGCCAATGATGTAGCTGTTATTAGGATCGAGCAGTTATATCCTTTACCTGAAAAGCAGCTTAGTCAGTTATATAAAAAATACAGCAAGGCTATTTGGTATTGGGTTCAGGAAGAGCCGCTAAATATGGGTGCTGCGTCCTTTTTAAGAATGAATCTCACTTCAATAAATTATGGAATTATCAGCAGGCCGCCAAGTGCAGCTACTGCCACAGGGTTTTCCAAAGTACATGCACAGGAGCAGGCTGAAATCATAAACACTGCCTTTAGTATTTAATAAAACTTGCACTGAGTTTTCCAAAGAGTTCTTCAATCAATCTTCCTGAAGAAAAACTCTTTTCCATGGAACTCTTTGGGCGAAAGACTTGAGTTCGTTGGTTTCCCGTTTGCGAAGAAGACGGTCTTATGCTTACTTAGTGGTAGCTCATTATTCAAACAAAAAAGCCGGAACAAATTGCACCGGCTTAAAAAGTTTTTTATAAAATACTACTCCTTCACCATCGGCACTGTTTGTATCTCGCTTCCATTATTTACTTTAAGCATATAAGAGCCTCCGGCCAATTTTGAAAGATCAAGTTTCTTTTGGTTCAAACCTTTGAAACCTGCAAATTCAATGTTCTGAACGATCCTGCCAGCCGCGTCGGAAATACTTAATCTTATTTGTGAAGGATTGTCAAGTTCCACCGTTACATTACTAAATCCTTTTGCAGGGTTAGGATATAGGTTTACCGCAAAAGATTTGTTGTTCAATTTTATATTTCTCACCTCGCTATAAGTGAACCGGCCATCTTTATCAACCATTTTTAAGCGATAAAAAACTACTCCGCTGGCTTTGGCTGAAACAATATTTACATCATTAAAAGAGTATGAAGCTGAAGTGCCTGAATTAAGATTAACATCTACACGTCCGATTTTTTTAAAATCAGTTCCGGTAAAACCTTTTTCTAATTCAAAGTATGCTGAATTTGCATCCTGGTTTGATACTTGCCAGGTTAGAATTGCATCTTTGGCTTTTTTGGTTACAGCAAAATTTGTTAACCTAACCGGCAAAATTACCCCGACAATGGTTGCGGTAGAAGTACCTGTTCCCGGGGTTGTAAAACTAGGATTATCATAGCTAAACTTATTGTTAACCACCGCGCTGGTTCCCGGATAATATAAATTGGAATGCCCATCAGAATTCACTGTACCAGTTGCATAAAATATCGCAAAACTGGGCGGAGTAACGCCGCCATCTGGTAATGTAACGAGAGCAACACTTTGTGAAGTAGATGGCCCTCCGGAAAATTGAACTTCCATTGCTTCAAACGGCGTATTCATAACTATATTTATAGTTAATGGACTGCTTGCCGTATAAATATTGTAATTGATATAGCCTCCTTCGGAATACGGTGCCCCGACAATCCACGTTACACCTGTAAATGCGGTACTGATAACCGTAGCAATAGGTATAGGGGAGGTCGATGCAGGAATACCTATATTGAACTGTAGAGTAGAAAAACTAGCAGGGGTTTGTGTAACATCAGCTTGTAAAAAAATTTTCACGGAGGTTGACGTTGAGCCAGGAGCAATCGTGGCTTGGACTAATTGTCCAAAGCTCCAGTTAGAAATGTATATGGCAACCGCCAGTAGAAGTGTAATTTTTTTCATAAAAAATTTTATTGTTAGATTTTAATCTTTAGTTTGGTAATTGCTGTGTTCTAATATTTGCAGCGTTGCTTGCTAATACTGTCACGAAAATATAGTCTTTGTCATTCCCTAACCCGTTATATTTTACGTTACCATTCATATTAACATCCGCAGGCAAATAAACTCCATTTAGCGTACTTCCTGAATTATTGCTCAAGGTATTTACCAGAATATAGTCTTTGTCATTACCTAGCCCGTTGAATTTAACATTGGAATTAAAGTTTGCATTTCCCGCCCATAGCAAATTTTTACCATCGGATGCAATTGTATAAGCGCCTGAAGAACTTCCGAATAACTGGGTGCCAGTTACAGTCGTTAAATCAACCAAACTCGCCGTAGATTTTGTTTCGCCTAAAGCAGGTGTATATGTTGAAGGATCGGTGCTCAAACCCAAATGATTTCTATGCCGCACTGCAATTACATAATTTGTAGAAGCAACGTTATTAAATGTAACAGGGCTCACTCCATCGATGTCAACTATATCACCATCGCGTTGCACGAGAGCGCTCCTGGTTTGCAAAACAGTATTTCCAGGAGATACCTTTGTATTCCTTAATTCCAGAAATACCCAATCGACAATATTATCATTAGTAGATGCCTGATTGGCAAAAACGCCTCCAGCCGCTACCTCGGGTATTGTGTTGGCAACATGAGTGAATGATGCATTATATGGCGCAGTGCGGTAAGGATCGGAAAGAGGAATGTAATTAGTAGG
>JALZAJ010000103.1 GCA_030948465.1 Bacteroidota bacterium | reverse complement strand
TAACTCACCAGAGTTGTGATTTTCTTTGCATTATTTTGATATGAAATGGGGATAAAAAACCAGTAAAACCTTGATTTTACTGGCTTTTAGCGGATTTTGATCTTCTGCTGTGTCGGGATGACAAGATTCGAACTTGCGACCCCACGCCCCCCAGACGTGTGCGCTACCGGGCTGCGCTACATCCCGAAAATCTATAGCTGCAAATCTATTAAAATTATTGATGACTGAAAATGATAAATTAGTAAGAAAAGTAAAACAAATTTATAATTCAATACTACAAACGATGACCATTAATATATTGTTAATGAAATTTGATTCGCTGGTTTTTAATTTTTAAAGCGATTAATTTTATCGGATTCGATCTTCTGCCGCGCTAAATTTTTAGCCGGAAGCATTTTGAGCAGCGGGGAATTCACAGCAATAGCTTCTTTATCTTCAATGGTATTATTTTTGAATTAAAATTGTACTCGTCGTTTTTTATTTTCAATGTATAAATTTTTCAAATGAGATTATCATTGGCTGTCCTTACAATGCTTCTGTTATCGGTAAATGCCGGTGCACAAAATTTTCATGTCAATCTTTTTGCGGGAACATCAAATTACCAGGGCGATCTGCAGGACAAACGATTTACATTTTCGCAATCACACTTTGCCGGAGGTGCAGGCTTTTCTTATGATCTGTCTGACAAGTTTTCAATACGATCGGCAGTCACTTTTGCACGGGTGTCCGCGGATGATAAGTTTGGAAGAAATGCATTCCGCAATCTTAATTTTACGACAAATATCACTGAAGTAAATCTTGGTTTGGAATACTATATTACGCCTCTGGCAGCTCATGCCCTTACGCCTTATGTGTTTGCAGGATTAGCCCTTTATCATTTTGACCCGTATACCCATGATACATCCGGCCAGAAATTTTATTTACGTCCGTTAAGCACAGAGGGTGAAGGTTTTATTAACGGAATAAAAAACTATCACCTCACACAATTTGCTATTCCATTTGGTGGAGGCGTTAAGTTGTCGCTTACTGATAATATTAATGTAGGAATTGAATTTGGATTAAGAAAATTATTCACAGATTATCTCGATGATATAAGCAGGCTTTATGTGGATCAAAATTTATTGTTAAATGCGAAGGGAGCAAAAGCAGTTGAGCTGGCTTATCGGGGGAATGAGTTAAAAAATGGCGCTCCCTATCCGCCTGCAGGTACCATTCGCGGTGGTTCTACACATAAAGACTGGTATTATTTTACAGGCCTTACCATTTCCTTTAAACTGGGTTCCGGCGGGCTTGGAACAGGAAGCGGAAGACACCAGAAATATGGATGTCCCTCCAATGTTAATTAATAGTTTCAGGCATTGCCGGCACGATTACAGTATCTTAATGGACTTGCGATAAAATTTTATAGCCTCCGCCTGATATACTTTACGTGTCGATAAAAGAATAATATTCAAAGAAAGTTATCAACTCAGCATCTTATCACTTCGCATCCTACCTTTGACATCTTATGGCGTATAATAATTTGGAGGAATTTATCAATGTCTTAGAGAAAGAAGGAGAATTGATAAGAATTAAGAGTTATGCAGATCCTCATCTTGAAATTGCTGAAATAACAGATAGAATAAGTAAAAATAATCAGGGCGGCAAGGCGTTGTTGTTCGAAAATACCGGGTACGAATTTCCCGTATTAATGAATGCATACGGGAGCGAAAAGCGCATGTGCCTTGCACTTGGGGTTAATAATTTGAATGATGTGGCACGTGATATAGAAAACCTGTTTCATTTGCTTTCTTCTCCTAAAGAAAATATTCTCGATAAACTAAAACTATTGCCTAAGCTTGGGCAATTCGCAAGCTGGATGCCGAAGGTTGTAAACAGGAAAGGGGAGTGCCAGCAGGTGATTATGAATGATCCCGATATTACAAAGCTTCCGGTGATTACCTGTTGGCCAAAGGATGGTGGCCCGTTCGTGACGCTTCCCGTGATTCACACAAAAGATCCTAATAATAATTCACGGAACGTGGGAATGTACCGTATGCAGGTGTTTGGCCCAAGACTCACCGGCATGCACTGGCACAGGCATAAGGTTTCCGCAAAACATTTTAATGAATATAAAAAACTTAATAAGCGTATGCCCGTTGCAGTTAGCCTTGGCGGCGATCCGGTATATGCCTACTCAGCGACTGCGCCACTGCCGGAGAATGTAGATGAATATATGCTTGCAGGTTTTTTACGTAAGAAAAAAGTTGAGTTGGTAAAATGTATTTCCCAGCCTGATGTTGAAGTCCCCGCCGACGCAGATTTTGTAATAGAAGGTTTTGTTGATCCCGGCGATGAATTAATTTGGGAAGGACCTTTCGGTGATCATACCGGTTATTATTCACTACCGGACTGGTATCCAAAATTTCACATCACCGCCATTACCCATAAAAAAAACGCCGTGTACCCGGCAACGATAGTTGGCATTCCGCCGCAGGAAGATGCATGGCTGGGCAAGGCCACGGAGCGAATATTTTTAGCCCCGATGAAAATGACCATGATACCTGAAATACTTGATATGGAAATGCCAGTGGAAGGAGTGTTTCATAATTTAGTAATTGCAAAAATTCAAAAAGATTATGCAGGCCAGGGGCAGAAGGTTATGAATGCCATGTGGGGTGCAGGCCAAATGATGTTTAATAAAATACTAGTGTTGACAGCGATGGCAGGAGAGGAGGCAAACTTTATTCAGCTGCAGGATTATTTAAATTTAGCGAAAGACGTTTTTAAAAATCTGAATCCTGCTACTGACATTTATTTTTCCCAGGGGCCGATGGATGTGTTGGATCACAGTTGCAGTAAAATGGGATTTGGAGGAAAGATGTGTATTGACGGTACTTTTCGATATGAAGAAGAAATGGATGAAGGGTACGAATTTGTTTCAGGAAATTGGGAGGAAAGTATAAAAAGTGTCATGCAGAAATTTGATGAAGTGAAATATCTAAACAGCTCCTTGTTAGAAAAGGGAATTCCCTGTTTAATAATTTCCGTTAAGAAAAATAGAAAAGAACATGTGAAAGAACTTCATAATTCTTTGTGTGAAATGGAATGGATATCCGGGATCAAGATGATATTATATGTTGAGCATACTGTAAATGCAAATGATCTCACGACTGCTTTATGGCGTTTTTGTAACAACCTCGATCCCAGGCGCGATCACTTTATTGTAAAAAAACAATCGCCCAATAATCTTTCAAAATATAATGCCTGTATTGGATTTGATGGTACGAATAAAACTAAGGAGTTTGACGATTTTTATCGTGACTGGCCAAATATTATTGTAGCAGATGATAAAACGATAAGCGCTGTGGATGAAAAATGGAATACACTCGGGTTAGGAGAATTTATTCCATCACCTTCTTTGAAATTTAAAGATCAGATGTATGGTGAAGAAGCTGTGGCAATGCCCATGCACACATAAGTCAATTTAAGTAAGAGCTTCTGCTAACGTTATCTTTTTTATTTGCAAAATAATTTTTCCAGATAGTATATAACTTTACGGATGAAAATATTAATGCGAAGAAATAAAATAAAATTTTGAAACGAAAAGAATTTTCCCCTAAACCGGCCGTTCCGTAAATAAGGCAAACTGAAATTATGATCAGATAAAGAACAGATAAAAATATTGCCTGATTTTTAGTGGGGTTATTTATCCAATCAGATTTTATGTACCGCAATATCTTCATCTTAAAAAATAATTTTCAAGTCTGTAACTTATTATATGCCCATGCTTTTTCATTTCTTTGAGCATGGCTCATAGGGAACAGGATTCTTTATATATCCGTTGCTTCTCCGTAAGCCACTGCGGTCGCCTCTTTCACCGCTTCGCTCATAGTCGGGTGCGGATGGATAGCGTTTAAAATTTCATGTCCTGTAGTCTCGAGTTTACGAGCGGTTACTACTTCTGCAATTAGTTCCGTTACGTTATTTCCAATCATGTGGCATCCTAAAAGCTCGCCATATTTAGCGTCGTAGATAATTTTTACAAAACCTTCCGTGCTTCCGGCTGCAGTCGCTTTTCCGCTCGCAATAAATGGAAATTTGCCAATCTTAAGTTCATAACCTGCATCCTTAGCCGCTTTTTCGGTATAGCCGACAGAGGCTATTTCGGGAGAGCAATAAGTACAGCCCGGAACATTATTGTAATCAATAGGTTCAGGCTTTTCTCCGGCAAGATGTTCCGCAGCATTTATTCCTTCTTTTGTTGCTTTGTGAGCAAGCGCCTGGTTAGGTGTGCAGTCTCCTATAGCATAAATTCCCGGAATGTTTGTTTGCAAATTGCCATCAACCACTATTTTTCCTTTATCCATTTTAATTCCTAATTCTTCCAAACCAATATTTTCCAAATTAGCCGTTATGCCAACAGCGCTTAGAAGAATATCCGCTTCAAGTGTTACTTCACCATCGGCTGTTTTAATTTTTGCTTTTACACCATCCCCACTGGTATCTACGCTTACCACCTCACTGTTTACCATAATGGCGATGCCTTGCTTTTTGAAATTTTTATCCAGCTCTTTCGAAATATCTTCATCTTCAACGGGCACGATCCTTGGTAAAAATTCTACAATCGTAACCTTAGTTCCCAGGCTATTATAAAAATAAGCGAACTCGGTACCTATAGCGCCGGAGCCTACAACAATCATGGATTTTGGCTGCGTGGGCAAATTCATTGCGTCCCGGTAGCCGACAATTTTTTTACCGTCAATTTTCAATGCAGGCAATTCTCTCGCCCTGGCACCTGTAGCAATTATAATATTTTTAGCTTCGAGCACCTGTTTTTTTCCATCATTACCGGTTACTTCAAGTTTTCCCGGAGCAAGTAACTTTCCGTTTCCCATTACCACATCTATCTTATTTTTCTTCATCAAAAAAGTAACGCCTTTATTCATTTTGTCAGCAACCCCGCGGCTTCTTTTTATCACATTTCCAAAGTTTTGTTTTGGATCATTTACTTCAATCCCATAATCAGCGGCGTGTTTGGCGTATTCAAAAATCTGCGCGCTTTTAAGTAACGCTTTTGTGGGAATACATCCCCAGTTAAGACAAATACCACCCAGGCTTTCACGTTCTACGATCACCACTTTTTTGCCTAATTGAGATGCTCTTATCGCAGCGGGATATCCGCCCGGTCCGCTCCCTAATACTATTACATCGTATGCCATAATGTTATGTGAATTTTAAATTTAAAAAAAGCGTTGCGAAATTACTTTAGAATATGCAAAGCGCAAAAAGCTGCGAAAGTTACTATTCCAGCCACACCTTTTTCGCATTATCATTTTGTTATGTAAAAGCAATGTAAAAGTGAAATAGTTGAGTAAAAAAAGGAATATAATTTGATGAATATTTTATTGAAAAAATAAAAATAATTTAAATATGAAAAACATAAAAAACTTAGTCCTTTTCGCTGCGTTTAGTTTATTGGCTGCATGCTCAAGTACGAAGGTAACGTCAAGCTGGAAGGCGCCTGAAGCTACAGCGGCCAACCTTTCCATGAAAAAAATAATGGTGGCTGCTCTATTACCCGACAGAAACAGGGATTTGCAAAGAACAATGGAAAAACAATTGGTTAGTGAATTAAACTCAAAGGGAATTCAGGCAATTTCAGCGTATGAAGTTTATGGCCCTAAATATTTTCCGAAAGGTGAACAGAAGGCTGTGGATAAATTGCGGGAATCAGGAGTTGATGGTTTTCTCACAATCGTTCTTTTGGATAAAAGCAAAGAAAAAAATTATAACCCCGGCTATTCCCAAATTGAACCAATAGGCTATTACAGAAACTGGTTTGGGTATTATAGAACCGTGTATGGAAGGGTTTATACGCCTGGATATTACACCACGCAGAACAAATATTATTGGGAGAGTAATTTATACAGCCTGCCGGATGAGAAACTTATATATTCTGCTCAATCACAAAGTTTCGATCCTTCTTCAGTCGCACAACTTGCTAATGATTACAGTAATAAAATTTTAAATGATATGGCAAAGCAGGGCTTGTTAGCAAAAAAATAGATGCCTCTTAAAAAATTTTGATCCTGTTCCGGAATATTCTTTACTTAGATGAAGATCTCAAATCCGGACAGGATTTTTTTTGATCTACAGTATATCAAGTAGTAGTTAAATCTTATTCAATTCCTCACTCCATTCCCCCCACCTGGAATATCTTTTTCCGCGTTACGAACGTCACTAAAAACCATAAGTATAACTTTAGGATGCCATCACATTAAAAACAATTTTTTTTCCTTCATAGCTCTTACATTTGCTCCCCAAAACAATAAAACCTATGGAGCTCAAATATTCACAAAAAATAGCCACGGAACTAAATATATCCAACAAGCAGGTCAATAGTATTTATGTTCTGCATACTGAAGGATCTACTATCCCATTTATTGCACGTTACCGAAAAGAAGCAACAGGCAACCTTGACGAAGTAGTGATTGGAAATGTAATTAGCCAGGTTAAATATTTTAATGAACTGGACAAGAGAAAAGAAACTGTTTTAAAAACAATAGAAGAAGTGGGGAAACTTACACCGGAATTGAAGAAGCGAATTGATGACTCCGTAAATGCTACAGAGCTGGAGGATATTTATCTACCGTATAAGCCTAAACGAAAAACGAGAGCTGCTGTTGCTATTGAAAAGGGATTGGAGCCGCTAGCCACATTATTATTCAGTCAGCAAAATATAAATACAGAAGAGGAAGCCGGCAAGTACTTAAATGAAGAGGTAAAAGATAAAATAGAGGCCCTGCAAGGCGCAAGAGACATAATAGCAGAATGGATTGCCGAGCACGAGCAGTCGCGGAGTATTATCCGTAAAATATTTACCAGTGAAGCCGAACTTACATCGAGAGTGCTAACCAGTAAGAAAGAAGATATGGACGCACAGAAATACCGCGATTACTTCGGGTACTGTGAGGCGTTAGCCAAGAGCCCTTCGCACCGTATCCTGGCAATACGTCGGGGTGAGAAGGAAGGTTTTCTTATCATGGATATTAATATAGAAAAGGAAAAAGCGATAGAAGAACTTAAAAGAAAATTTTTGACATCAGCCAATGCAGCCTCGCAACAAGTATCATTGGCCATTGAAGATTCGTTTAGCCGGTTATTAAAACCCTCTATCGAAACAGAATTCCGGATGGCGGCGAAAACAAAGGCCGATGAAGAGGCCATTCGTGTATTTGCAGAAAATC
>JALZAJ010000094.1 GCA_030948465.1 Bacteroidota bacterium | reverse complement strand
TGACTTTCTTTTATTGTTTTAATTGCTTCGCCAATATTCAAATCGAGACTGCTGCAAATAAAATAGATGGAAAGAATAACAGAGGTCACTAAAAATACCGTTTGAAGACTATCGGTTATTATAATTGTTTTTAATCCTCCCCTGAAAGTGTAGCCCCAGATTAATAAAAGACAAATGACAATGGTAAGCCAGAAAGGCACTCCGTACGAATCGAAAATAAATTTTTGAAGAACAATAGCGACAAGATATAACCTGAACGCAGAGCCGATGGTTCTTGATAATAAAAAAATAGCCGCTGCTGTCTTATGGCTTACTTTACCCAATGTGCGTTCTATTACTTCGTAGATTGAAATAAGGTGCATTTTGTAATAGAGTGGAAGTAATATGCCGGCAACTACAAAATATCCTACTGCATTCCCTAATACAAACTGAAAGTAGCGAAACTGGGAACCCGCTGCATTTCCCACTTCACCGGGCACGGAAATAAATGTTACGCCGCTCAGGGCTGTGCCGATCATGCCAAAAGCTACGAGGTACCATTTCGATGACCGGTTCGCAATAAAAAATGTTGAATTATCTGATGATTTTTTTGAAGTAACGTACGAAATAAAGATGAGCACTAAAAAATAGCCAATGATAAAAGAAAGTAAAACTGAGGGAGACATACGGTATGAATTAGTAAGCTGCAGCGCAAAGGCTGTATTTATTTATAAAAATCAGGATTTGAATAATAGTAATTTTAAATTTATTCAAGGTAAATAAAAATATGTCAATTACATCTATAGCCGTTTTTTGCGGATCGAAAGAGGGGAAAAATAAATTATTTATTGAGCATGCCAAACAACTGGGCTATACGCTTGCTGCAAGGAACATCACGCTGATCTATGGCGGCGGCAACAAAGGAATAATGGGAGCGATCGCTAATGCCGTTCTTGAAAAAAATGGAAAGGTGACCGGTATCATTCCTAAAATATTATCGGAATGGGAGCATCAGCACCATGGCATATCCGAGCTTCTTGAAGTAGCGGATATGCATACCCGTAAGCGCATGCTTTATGAAAAATGCGAAGCGGCAATTATTCTTCCAGGCGGCTATGGTACTATGGATGAGCTTTTTGAAATATTAACCTGGAACCAATTAAATATTCACGATAAAAAAATAATCATATTAAACTCAGGTGGCTTTTACAACCATTTGATCTTACATCTTAAGGCAATGGAAGCCGAAGATTTTTTGTACCATAAAATCATTGATAAGCTTACTATTATCTCTGAGCCGGGAGAATTAATGTTTGATTGAATAGTTAAAAGAGAATTTATATTTTTTCCACAATCGATACGGAAAAATTTTATGCAATTCTAAAACTGATGTTATAAGAGGATCAGTCCGAACTTATATCGTGCAAATTTTTTTCAAAATCAAACACAAAAAAGATGAACGCAAAAAAATTTTTGCCAAAACTTTTAATAACACGCTAAGGCAATAACCAACGACTAAAATTAATAAATCATGATTTAGTCAATTTCTTTAAATTCAACTTTTTAAATCAGCTTTATAAAAAAAATTTATGAACAGGATTGTCTTTATCACAGGCGCCACTTCCGGAATAGGAATGGCCTGCGCCGAAAAATTTGCAGAGAATGGAGATGCTGTTATTATTAATGGCAGAAGAAATGATCGCCTTCTCGAACTAAAAAAATTGCTTGAAAAAAAATACAAGGTAGATGTATTGTGTGCGGAGTTTGATGTTCAAAATAGAGAACAGGTTTATGAGAATATTAATTCATTTCCTGGTAACTGGCAGGCAGTGGATATTCTCATAAACAATGCCGGCCTCGCTCTTGGAAGAGATTATTTTGATGAGGCAGACTTAAATGATTGGGACACTATGCTTCATACGAATGTAAATGGTATGCTATACGTAAGCAAAGCGGTTCTTCCCTTTATGATAAAAAGAAATAGCGGGCATGTTATAAATCTTGGCTCGGTAGCCGGTGATGATATGTACGAAAAAGGAAATGTTTACTGTGTAAGTAAAGCTGCCGTAGATGCCATAAGCCGCACGATGCGCATCGATCTTCTACAGCATAACATCAAAGTGACCAATATAAAACCCGGTGCGGCAGATACAGAATTTTCCATAGTAAGATTTAAAGGAGATAGTCAGACTGCCGCAAAGGTATATGATGGATTTACTCCGCTTTCGTCGATAGATATTGCTGATGCAATTTTTTATTGCGCTTCTCTTCCCCTAAATGTTTGCATAAACGAACTTGTAATTACTGCAACTGCACAGGCCGATGGAATTTATATTAACCGGAAATAACAAGGCAACAAACCGGCAAAAATTACGTTACTTCTATCTAATAGAATTGATAAACGCGGCAAGATATTTTTTGATAAAAAAATCTATCAAAGCACTTTATCAAACCAGCAATTTTTATTAATATTGTTTATCCAGTTTCCTGTTACCCATAAAAGAAAACCTCTTGAAAAACCAAGTCTTGCTTTTGACCCTAATGGTATTATTTCAAATAAACACAAATGGTCAGGATGTGATACGGCAAGTCTCATGTTTTGATTCCACATTAAAAAAAGAAGCAGACAGTTTAAAGACGGAATTTTATAAACAAGGTTTTGTAGTAGTGCGGGAAGCTACGATGATGATGGAAAGTGAGTATGAGATGCCGGTGGTTGTTCCGCTCAACCAGGGAAGCTACTATCAGTTTGTTTTTATTGGTGATCTATCTTCTAAATTATATGAGGTGAGGATGTACGATTACCGGGAAAAACAGGTGGTATATCAGAAACATTATGGAGATGGTATGGAGAGTAATATTATAAGCTACGCATATATTCCAAAATTTTCAGAGTATCATATAATAAAACCCGTGCAGGTGAATAAACATAAAAAGAAAAATGTTTGCGGATACATAATCATGTTGAAAAAAGTGGTAAGATAGTTTTTTGTATGCTTGTTGATAACTTAACCCGGGGCCTGATTAACCCCGGGTTTTTTATTAATAAAATTTTATCCTCATGTTTTTTTAATGCTTTAGAAAAACAGGAAGGGATCTCAAATCCTTTTCAGGAAATTTTTGATTGGATAGGATTACCAATGAAACATGCGTTCAATTTGAAAAAGAAAAAATGATGAACAAATGAAAAGCCTATCCTTTTTCCCGAAAAATTTGGAGACTGTAATTAAAATCTCCTGAATGCCTTTCCCAGACTGTGTTTTGCGTTAAAATAGAATGGTTGCCCGTAATATAATAAGCCTACATTTAATTTTATCAACCTGTGTATTAGGAATAATTTCAGGAGCGGCGATAGGGAAAAGTATGCAAACCCAACAGATCAAAAAGTATTTTTTGCCAGTAACATAATATTGAAAACGATAAATTAACTGATTAAGTAAATAAGTTGACACTTATGACAAGTAAAGGTTTATACTCGCCGCAATTTGAGCATGATTCATGCGGTATTGGTTTTGTTGCAAATATAAAATCCAATAAAAGCCACCAGATCATTTCGGATGCCTTAACTATTTTGGAAAATATGGAGCATCGCGGAGCCTGCGGTTGCGAGAACAATACGGGTGATGGCGCTGGTATTCTTATTCAAACTCCCCATGAATTTTTTTTCGATGAGTGTATAAAGCTTGGGATTCATTTGCCTGCCTATGGAAAATACGGGGTGGGTGTTTTGTTTTTTCCAAAAGATATACGCCTGCGGGAAGAGTGCCGCGATATATTCAGCCGCTCGGCAGAAACCCTGGGCCTTGAAATTATCGGCTACCGTAAAGTGCCGGTAAACACTGAGGATATTGGCCTTACCGCTTTATCAGTTGAACCCGAGATGGAGCAGGTTTTTATTGCCTGTCCCGATCATTTGAAACCGGATGATTTCGAAAGAAAATTATTTGTATTAAGAAATTATTCTACACAGACTATTTATAACACGGTACGCAAGGATGCCATTGGCTTTTACATTGCGTCACTATCTTATAAAACGGTGATCTATAAAGGCCAACTCACCAGCCTGCAGCTTCGTCACTATTTTCCTGATCTTAATAATAAAAAGATAGTCTCCGCATTTGGCCTCATCCATTCCCGCTTTGCAACAAACACATTTCCTTCGTGGAAGCTGGCTCAACCTTTTCGCTACATAGCACATAACGGTGAGATCAATACGTTGCAGGGAAACCTAAATTGGCTGCGTACCAGTGAAAAAGGGTTTATTTCTAAGTTCTTCAGTAAAGAAGAAATGGACATGTTGCTGCCGGTTGTTGAAGCAGGGCAATCCGACTCGGCGAGCCTCGATAATATTATAGAGCTTCTCATGTTATGCGGAAGATCGCTGCCGCATGTCATGATGATGTTAATTCCGGAGGCATGGGATGGTAACGATAAAATGGACCCGGTTAAAAAGGCCTTTTACGAATTCCATTCGTCCTTCATGGAACCCTGGGATGGTCCCGCATCCATCTCTTTTACTGATGGCAAAGTGATCGGTGCTACTTTAGACAGAAACGGCTTACGGCCTTCCAGGTATTGTGTAACTACAGATGACCGGGTAATTATGGCTTCCGAAACCGGCGTGCTCCCTATCGATCAGAAACTCATAAAAGAAAAGGGAAGATTACAGCCCGGAAAAATGTTTATTGTTGACCTGGAAGAGGGAAGAATTATAAGTGATGAAGAAATTAAGCAAAAAATTTGTTCTGAAAGCCCTTACGGTGAATGGCTGAATAAATATAAGATACGATTGGAAGAATTACCGGAGCCAAGGGTTATGTTCACCCACCTGGAACATGACCAGGTTTTCAAATATCAGAAAACATTTGGTTATACTACGGAAGACCTGGAAGTAATAATTACACCCATGGCTTTAGATGGCAAAGAGCCCACCGGTTCTATGGGAAATGATGTGCCGCTGGCCGTGCTAAGTGATCAGCCGCAACATATAAGCAGTTATTTCAAACAGCTATTTGCCCAGGTTACTAATCCGCCGATTGATCCTATCCGGGAAAGGCTGGTGATGTCTTTAGTAACATTTGTAGGCAACAGTGGCAACTTGCTGGAAGAAGATCCATTGGCATGCCATAGCCTTGCGTTAAAGCACCCGGTACTTTCTAATCGCGAATTAGAAAAAATCAGGAGTATTGACACCGGTATTTTCCAGGCACATACTTTACAATCTTATTTTATTGCTGATGGAAAACCGGGTTCTTTGCAAAAAGGCATCGATCGTCTTTGCCGGTACGCTTCCGATGCAGTGGAGGATGGCTTTGAAGTATTGATAATTTCCGACCGGGCAATAGATTCAGAGCATGCTGCCATTCCCACTTTATTAGCAACAGCCGCGGTTCACCATCACCTTATACGTAAGGGATTACGTGGAAAAGTAGGACTCGTGATTGAAGCTGGTGACGTTTGGGAGGTTCACCACTTTGCCTGTTTAATGGGCTTTGGCGCAACGGCTATCAATCCATACCTGGCATTGTCTTCAATACGAGACATGAAGCTCACCGGGAAATTGCAAACGGATCTTGATGTAAGCCAGCTCAAAAAAAACTATATCAAAGCAGTGAATGATGGATTGCTCAAGGTTTTTTCCAAAATGGGAATTTCTACGCTTCAGTCTTACCAGGGGGCTCAGATTTTTGAAATCATTGGTTTGAATAAGAGTGTAGTAGATAAATATTTCACCGGTGTAGTTTCAAGAA
>JALZAJ010000078.1 GCA_030948465.1 Bacteroidota bacterium | reverse complement strand
CCTTCAATCTCACGGTTAACCGTAGCCGCAGTTCCATTGAGAGTAAATTTGGTAGCCAGGGAGATATAAGGCATGCTCAATAATTCCGCAACCATTCCACCAATTGAAGAACCATTATAATCAATAGTTTCTTTTCCCGTGAAGATCAAATCATATTTATTTTGTTTGGCAATTTCCGCTATTTGCGACGCAATGTAATAACTGTCGCGGCTATCGCTATTAACTCTATATGCCTCATCACCACCGAGTGCAAGAGCCTTCCTTATTATCGGGTCAGCGTCCGCAGTGCCTACATTCACCAGGTGAAGAATAGCCGGGGGATCTGCTTCTTTTAATTCGATGGCTTTTATTAATGCGTACCATTCATCGTATGGATTTAAAATGAACTGTACGCCCGCTTCTGCAAATTTCGTATTGTTATCAGTGAAGGCTATTTTTGCTGTCGTATCGGGCGTTTTGCTTATGCAAACCAAAATCTTCATTATATCTTTTTTAGAGCGGCGAAGATAAAAGAAAAAAAAGTAAAAATAATTTGATGGACAGAATACAGAAGCTTAAAGAATACATGAAAAGCGCTCAAAAAGATAGTTTTTTGCAACATGCCCTTGCGCTTGAATATATAAAAGTGGGAAATGATATGGAAGCAAGAACTTTGTTTAATGATATATTGAAAAGAGAACCTACTTATATTGGCTCTTATTATCATTTAGGAAAATTATATGAAAGGCTTGGCGACATTCCAAAGGCGCTCAGAGTGTATGAAAGAGGAATGGAAGAAGCCAGGAAAGCCGGGGATCAGCATTCGTATAATGAGTTACAGGCAGCGTTTGAAGATATAGAACCTGAGTAATTGTTTCAACTCCATCCATGACTCTCCCTGATAAATTTAAAGCCTTCATTCAAAAACATAACCTGTTTGATTTAAGGGATCAGTTAATACTGGCAGTAAGCGGAGGAGTAGATTCGGTGGTGCTTTGCGAGCTGTGCAGGCAAACCGGCTATTCATTTATTATTGCGCATGGTAATTTTCAGTTAAGAGGAGAGGAGAGTGACCGCGATGAGGCATTTGTAAAATCGCTTGGAGAAAAATATGGAGTGGAAGTATTGGTTAAGAAATTTAATACGCTTGAATACGTGAAAGAAACAGGATTTGGTATCCAGGAAGCGGCAAGAAATTTACGGTATAATTGGTTTTTAGATATTTGTTATGAAAAAACTTTTGGATCTGAAATTAAAACGACACAAGTCATCCCACGCTGGCACACTGCTATAGGTCATTCTAATCCAAAAACACATGTTGTAACGGCTCATCATGCAGGGGACAGCGTGGAAACTTTATTGATGAATTTTTTCAAAGGCACCGGCATCAGGGGTTTGCAGGGGATTCAGCCGCGACATGAACTTTTGAAATATATTGTAAGGCCTTTATTATTTGCAAGAAAAAAAGAAATAATAAATTTTGCCAAAGAAAATAATTTACTCTTCGTAGAAGATTCATCCAACGCTTCTGATAAATACACCCGCAACTATTTCCGCAACCATATAATTCCGTCCATAACGAAAGTATTTCCCGAAGTAGAAGAGAACCTTTTAAGCAATATGGAGCGATTTAAAGACATAGAAATTCTTTACAGGCAGGCGATGGATTTGCATAAGAAAAAGTTACTGATAAAAAAAAATAATGAAGTTCATATCCCGGTTTTGAAACTGTTGAAATCAGAACCTGTTTCTACTATCGTGTATGAATTGATAAAGGATTTCGGTTTTACATCTCACCAAACCGAAGAAGTTTTAAAATTGTTAGACAGCAATAGTGGAAAATATATTTCCTCAGAAACGCATAAGATAATTAAAAACAGGAAATGGATTATTATCACTCCTCATAGTACGCTGGAAGCTTCTCATATTTTAATTAATGAAGACGATCGCGAAGTTGATTTTGCAGATGGAAAATTGAAAATCGAAAAATGTACAATTGATAAATACAAGCTATCAACCGATAGTTCAGTTGCCTTCCTGGATGCTGCTGCCATTACTTTTCCTTTGTTGCTAAGAAAATGGAAGCATGGAGATTATTTCTATCCGCTCGGCATGAAAAAAGTTTCTGGCGCTTTGGCAAAAAAGAAATTAAGCAAATTTTTTATTGATCAAAAAATGTCGCTTTCAGAAAAAGAAAAAGCATTGGTGATCGAAAGCAATAAAAGAATTCTATGGATCGTGGGGAGAAGAATAGATGACCGCTTTAAAATTACAGACCGCACAAAAAATATAATTAAAATTCAACTCAGTGAGTTGTAAATATTTTTCCCGGATCCATGCTCTTTACTGAATCAATAAAATGCTGTAACACCGGGTAGTTGGAGAATAGCTGGCTGGTAACAACCAGGAATATAATACCAAAAAGTGCTCCCCAGATATGAGCAGAATGATTGATGTGACTGCCACCTTTTTTATCCAGCAAATAAGAAACCACTAAGTAAATAATACCGAATAAAAATCCCGGAATAAATATGGGAATAAAAATTAAACCAATGCCTGCTACCGGGTTAAACATGATATAAGCAAAAACCACTGCGGATACTGCGCCTGAGGCGCCCAGGCTCCTGTAATTTGGATTGGTTTTATTTTTTAAAAAACTTGGTATTAAGCAAACAATCAATGCAAGAACGTACATAATAATGTATAGCAACTTTCCATAGTTGCCGAAAATCGCCAAAAATATATCTTCGGTAATGTTGCCAAATAAATAAAAGGCATACATATTAAAAAACAGGTGACCGATGTCAGCATGAATAAAGCCGCAGGTAATAAACCGGTAATATTGTTTTCTTTCAGTAACGGCGGGCGGATAAAATATGAGATCGTCGATGATCTTTTCACTTCTAAAACCGGCAATTGAAACGATTACCGTTATAATAATAATAATTATAGTAATAGTGATATTCATTAATTAATTTTTACAAAGCATCAAACATACAGATAAACTAAGAATGATGGTATTTTTCATTTCGTATTATCGTACAGGCCCTGTAGATTTGTTCAGCCAGGATAAGCCTGACCAATTGATGTGGAAAAACCAGTTTTGATAAGCTCCAGCGGTAAGTGCATTTATTCAAAATGCTTTCATGCAAGCCATACGCGCCGCCAATAAGGAATATTAAATTTTTTACATTTTCATCGTTTTTCGTTTGAAGAAAAGTCGCGAGTTCAATCGATGACCATTGGTTACCACATTCATCCAGGGCAATTAATACGTCGTCTTTTTGAACAGCCTTAAGGATTGTCACCGCTTCAATTTTTTTTATTTCGTCTTCTGAAATGGAAGATGCATTTTTTGAAGAAG
>JALZAJ010000068.1 GCA_030948465.1 Bacteroidota bacterium | reverse complement strand
GATACATTGGTTTGTCCCGGAGATAATTTTACTTCCCTGGATTGATAACCGACATTACTTACAACCAGTGTGGCACGGGGAGGTACGCCGGGCAATATAAAATTTCCGGAGGTGTTAGTGAACGTGCCACTTTTTGTTCCCTTCACTAAAACCGATACGCCCGCAAGCGGGGCGTCCGAGCTGTCGGTAATTCTGCCCCGTATTGTTGTATCGGCAACTTCCTTCATCCGGGGACCATTTTCCTGACTTTGACGCTTTGGCGAATGAGGTACTTTCTTAAAATCGGGATTTGCGTGAACCGTTACACTTACTGCTATAAATAGTATCGCGAAACTTAAAGTCTTTGTGAATTGCAGCATTTGAGTACCGGAGTTCGATAAAGTTTTCTTTAACGGAGTCATCGCAGGATAATTAGAAATTTCGGTACGCATATTTTTAAAGTCGTTAATTATTAATTATATAAGAAGTCAAATAAGCTATAAATATTTATGCAAAATAAAAAGGAAATTTAGAGGCCGTGTATGATGTCTATCGAAATTAAATATACAAGAAAAACAGCCCTGGCACTTTTAAAATCTTCTTTTTGATTTAAATTTTTTTTTTATACAGCCGCAATTGAGAAAAAAATATTATTCTCCAAAAATGACAAATATTATACTAAAACTGCTGCATATTCTAATGGTTCAAAATTTTTAAAAAAGATGTTTAAGTCTTATGCATGGCCGTTTTATATCGCCGTCGCCACACTGATTAAGACTTATCTTACATTAGTAGTATGAAACCGTATCACATACCGGTAGTAGCTGAGATGGGTGAAGAAGGGTTTTTTATAGTTTGATCGCCAACATATAAAGGCTGCCATAGCTATGGTAAAACTATTGAGGAAGCTTTGGAGAATTTAAAGGAAGTAGTAGCAATATGTATTGAAGAAGAACCATCTGAAAATTTAAATAAGTTTGCAGGCATTCGCGAAATGGAATTTAAAATCTCATCTATTGCATGAGTGAAAAACTGCCGGTAATAAGCGGTAAGATTTTATTAAGTTAGTTCATAGGTTTTTCTGTTATTCGTGTTAATGGATCGCATCATCGTTTAAGACATTCCGATGGAAGGATTACCACTTCCCCGTTCATAAAAATGATTCTCTTCCGAAAGGATTACTCAGAAAAATTTTAAGAGAAGAGCTTCAAATAATAGTTAACGAACTTCAAGCCCTTATCAAAATTTAAGGCAGATTTTTTTAAGACACTTCTCCTTCGAAAAAATTTATTTTTGCAACCCCGAAGTTCCGGGGCAGGACACTAAAATTTACCTAATGAATAAAGGACCGGTTTCAGAATTTATAGAACATCACTATCGTCATTTTAATGCGGCCGCTTTAATGGATGCGGCAAAAGGTTATGTTACTCATATTAATGAAGGAGGAAAAATGATGGTAACCCTTGCAGGAGCCATGAGCACTGCCGAACTGGGAATTTCATTTGCCGAAATGATACGGCAGGATAAAGTAGCGATCATTAGTTGCACAGGCGCTAATCTGGAAGAAGACATCATGAACCTGGTGGCGCACAGCCACTATAAAAGAGTTCCCAACTATCGTGATTTGAGTCCGCAGGAAGAATGGGATTTGTTGGAAAATCATTACAACCGGGTCACTGATACATGCATTCCCGAGGAGGAAGCCTTTAGAAGATTGCAGCAGCATATTCATAAGATATGGAAAGATGCTGATGCGGCAGGCGAAAGATATTTCCCACACGAGTATATGTATAAAATGTTGCTGAGCGGCGTGCTGGAGCAGTATTATGAAATAGATCCAAAGAACAGTTGGATGCTGGCGGCTGCACAAAAAAATATCCCGATCGTAGTGCCTGGCTGGGAAGACAGCACGATGGGAAATATTTTTGCCTCTTACATTATCAAGGCAGAATTGAAGGCAAGCACTATGAAAAGCGGCATTGAATATATGGTTGAATTAAGTGACTGGTACCGAAAAAATTCGTCCGGCAAAGGCGTTGGCTTTTTCCAGATTGGCGGGGGCATTGCCGGCGATTTCCCCATCTGTGTTGTGCCCATGATGTACCAGGATCTTGAATGGCATGATGTTCCTTTTTGGAGTTATTTCTGCCAAATCTCTGATTCAACTACTTCTTATGGTTCTTACTCCGGTGCAGTCCCCAATGAAAAAATAACCTGGGGCAAGCTGGATATTCATACTCCAAAATTTATTGTGGAAAGTGATGCGACGATTGTTGCGCCGTTAATATTTGCATGGGTGCTGGGGTGGTAGGGAAAATTGAAAATGGAAAATGGAAAATGGAGAATTATTAAGAGCTCAATCCTTTTTAGAAAAATCCCATTTTTTTAATAAATATTTTACGAGAAAAAAGAAGCTTACCAGGAACCACGCGTAAAAAACATAATTCCCTGCATTGGGCTTCTCATCAAAAAAGGCATAGTTAAAGCCAATGCCAATTGTTGAGTTTATAAGCAGCCAGAGAAAGGTCATCGAAATAGAAGACATAATTTTCGACAAAAAATTTTTTACTTCCGGCTCCATTTCACTCATGTGATAAAATTACTCTTTATCAAAATA